>JAYVGA010000226.1:0-2767 GCA_043772635.1 Chitinophagaceae bacterium | reverse complement strand
TTAAATCTTTTGCCAACTCAAATAATAAATAATTGGCCTGGTTAAACATCCCATCTTTTTTAAATGCTGATTTATTTTTATTTTCTTCAGTCATCTTTCAAATGTTAATCATTGAACCACTGCTGCAAGTCTCCCTTTAGGGAGATTTAGAGGGTTTCAGAGGGTTAAATTTTCTGCTAATACTATTGCTTTCTTCAACGCCCCCAGTTTATTATTCACTTCCTGCAATTCGCTCTCTGGTTTGCTTGCAGCCACAATGCCTGCACCCGCCTGGTAAACCAAAGTATTGTTCTTACTTAAAAAAGTGCGGATCATGATTGCATGATTGCAGCTTCCATCAAAACCAATATACCCAATGGCACCGCCATAAAATCCACGGGCAGTCGTTTCATTTTTATCTATCAACTGCATGGCTTTATATTTGGGTGCACCGCTTAAAGTGCCCGCCGGAAAAGTACTGCCCAAAATAGTGAATGGATTTTTTATGGCAGCTATTGTTCCCTGCACTTCGCTCACCAAATGAATAACATGCGAATAAAAATGCACCTTTTTAAAACTCGTTACCTCTACATCTGTACATACCCTGCTCAGGTCGTTGCGGGCAAGGTCCACCAACATTACATGCTCTGCATTTTCTTTTTTATCATTCTCAAGTTCTATGGCCAATGCCTTATCTGTTTCATCATTTCCACTCCGCTTAAAAGTGCCGGCAATGGGATGCACAATGGCTTTACCATTTTCAATAATTACCTGGCTTTCGGGTGATGATCCCATCAATTTATAATCTCCATAATCAAAATAAAAAAGATAAGGACTGGGGTTTATATTTCGCAATGCCCTGTACACATTAAACTCATCGCCTGCAAAAGATTGTTTAAACTGCCTGCTCAACACAATCTGAAATGTGTCGCCCCTGTGGCATGCTTCAATTCCCTTTGTCACCATATTTCTATACGCTTCATCTGTAATATTAGAAGACTCATTATTTTTTATGCTGAAAGGAAAAACGGGTACATCTTTGCTTTTGATAATACTCTCAACATCTGCTATCCTGCTTTCCAATCCATGAAAATGATTTTCGCAGATATGCATTTCATCTTTAAAATGATTGATGATAATTACGTACTGGTAAAGCCTGTAGCGCATCAATGGAATTTGAAATTCATTTGCTGCCTCTTTGCTATTGCTTAATGCAATGCTTTCAAAAAACTGAACAGCATCGTAACTGGTATAGCCAAACAGGCCCTGCGCTATGTTTACCGGTTTAGCAACTATTGCTGCTATTTCAAACCGCTCCATAAAACCAGCCATCACATCCACAAGTTGAGCTGTATTGTTCAATTTTATTTTTTCTGCTACCTGGCCCGGCATTTTAAATTCTATTAAATCTTTGCTGGTAATTTCTATGCCGGCAATGGCATTAATTCCTATAATGGAAAAACTATTTTCGCCTGCATGAAAATCTGTACTCTCCAGCAGGATGGTATCCCGGAACTTATCCCGTAGTCGCAGGTAAATGCCCACCGGTGTATATACATCGGCCAGCATTTTTTTAAACGTTGTATTAAAAACTATTTTTTTCATATTTCCCAAACTCCTTAAAGAGCTTTTACCTTAAAATTTTATTACTTCATTTAAATAAAGCATTCAATAATTAAGCAGTTACCAAAGAATGTTAACCCTTTCCTTACTCCCCTTTAGGGGTTGGGGGCCTGGTTTTATTAAAAAACCCCGACACTACTGTCGGGGCTTAATATTTTTATAGATTACAAATACAGCTAAGACAGCATCATTTTATGATAATGTGCCACCAGCCTTTTTTGTTATTTAAATTTATATTTTTCATTTGCATTGCAAAGATGTAGGAGAAAATTCAGAAATCAAAAAACTTTTTTTGTACTTTCCATTTAAAATTGGCGGATGCAGATAAAACAACAGGAATTAAACCATAAAGGTTCTTTTTTTGTAGAAGAGAATGGCAAACTGCTGGCAGAGCTCACTTACGCCATTTCTGTACCGGATACCCTCATCATATTACATACAGAAGTGGATATAAGTTTGAAAGGAAAAAATATGGGCTACCAGCTTGTGCAGCAGACTGCAGATTATGCAAGAAAAAACAATTACAAAATCGTTGCTTATTGTACTTTTGCGCAATCTGTTTTTAAGAAAAAGACAGCAGAGTTTGAGGATGTTTTAAAAGTGAATAGTGAATAGTGAATAGTCAAAGCCTGACAGAACACAATATTTGTGGGGGTCAATAGTCAAATATGAAAAGTTTAATCTGAATAAAGTGAATAGTGAATGGTCAATAGTCAAACTGGGAAAGTTTATTCAAAAAATTACTACCATGTGACATGGAAAATTCTTTCGAAGATTTCACCATTCACTATTCACTATTCACCTTCCTAATCATCTAACAAAACTATTTATGACAGTAACAATATTTGGTGCTACGGGAATGGTAGGAATGCAGTTAGTAAAGCAGGCACTGCACAAGGGTTTTACCGTAAAAGCATTTGGCAGAAATGTATTTACCACAACATTTCCACAAAATGAAAACCTGCAGTTAATGCAGGGAGCTATGTTTGATGAAGAACAGGTGCGCAATGCTGTAAGGGGCAGTGATGCAGTATTGTCTGCATTGGGTGGAGCATACAATGGCACAGATAAAAGCCGCTCACTGGGTATGAAAAACATTGAGGAGCAGATGGAGAAAGAAGGCATAAAAAGAATTATTGCTGTGGGAGGAATGGGCATACTGGAT
>JAYVGA010000225.1:0-3461 GCA_043772635.1 Chitinophagaceae bacterium | reverse complement strand
TATTCCTGTCGGTATTTCCCTGCCAGCCCCTGCGGTTGGTCTTTTGCTGATAAACTTTAATGGTATGATTGCCCGGCCTCAGTTCATTAATGTTAATCTCCTGGTCTCTGTCATTTTTATCAATAGAAAAAGTTTTTCCATCAATCCACACTTTTAAATTATAGCGGGCACTGCTGCTGATGGTCAATTTATTTGGTGCATACCCTGAAGATGCAAAAACTGTAAAAATCATTAAAGAAAATAAGAGGGTATAAGTTTTTTTCATGTATGGTGGTTTAAGAGATAAACGTGTTTGTTGATTAATCATAAGATTAAAAGATGATACAGAAGTAACATTTGCGGGAGATAATAAAAAGTTAAAGAAATTATTTTTAAACTCATTATGTAAACCCTGCATGGTATTCATCTTATTGCAAATTGGTTTGCTTAAAAGGCGGCTAACTTTGTATCTTGTATTATATCTTAAACACCATGTATGAAAAATTGTAGAATTGCAGTAATTTTTATTTTAACCTTTATTAATTTCTTTACTGTGCAGGCACAACCATCCAACGACTTTACAGCAGAATGGAAAAAAATTGAACAGCTCGAAAAAAAAGGCTTAACACAGGATGCACTTAAAGCTGTGGTAAAAATATTTGATGCCGCCAATAAAACCAGTAACCAGGCGCAGGTAATAAAAGCAGCTATGTACCAGATGAAATACCGCAACCTGGTACAAGAAGATAACCGGGAAAATAATATTTTTTATTTAGACTCCCTTATTGCAAAAGCTGCAGCTCCAGCTAAAAATATTCTGCAGAGTATGCAGGCCGAATTATTTGAAAACTACCGGCAACAGAACCAGTACCGCCTGTATGAGCGTACCCAACTCACAGAAGAGATAAGCAATGACATTACCACCTGGAGCATTACCAAACTAAATGCTACTATTGCTGCGCTGTATAAAGCATCTTTAAAAAACGAAGCGCTGTTACAAAGCACCAAACTGGATGGCCTGGATGCCATTATAACCAAAGGGCAAAATACCCGGCAGCTACGGCCCACTTTGTACGATTTTCTGGCACACCGTGCACTGCAGTATTTTATGAGCGATGAAAATGATGTGAGCAGCCCCGCATATAAATTTATCATCAACGACGAAAAAATATTTGCACCCGTAAAAACTTTTGTACAAACAAAATTTACTACCAAAGACAGCAGTTCTCTTTATTACAATGCCATTCTTTTACTGCAGAATATTCTGCAGTTTCATCTTAATGATGCTAATAAAGATGCTTTGCTGGATGCTGATTTGATAAGACTTGCCTTTGCCAATGAACATGGAATATTTAACGATAAAAGCAAACTGTATGAAGCCGCATTGCTTAATATAGAAACCGATTTTTCTGCCAGCCCTTATGCAGCACAGGCCATGTATTTAAGAGCACAGGAGTACATGCAGCGTGGGCAAAATTACGATCCTTTAAAAAATAAAGAAAACCAATTTGATCTTAAAAAAGCAAAAGAAATTTGCGAAGCAGCTAAAAGCAAATATCCAAAAACAGAAGGAGCAACCAATTGTAAAAACCTGCTGGCACAAATAAACCAGCCTGCCTTAAACCTGCAAACAGAAAAAGTAAATGTTCCGGGCGAAGCATTCAGAACATTGGTAAACTATAAAAATGCAGCCACCATTTATTTGCGCATTATTAAAACCAGCAGGGAAGAATTAAAAATTTTAGAAACAGATAATAATGATAATGCCTGGAGCAAACTGCTGCAGTTAAAAGCCATAAAAAACTGGCAGGTAGCCCTGCCCGATCTAAAAGATTACCAGCAGCACAGCACAGAAATTAAAATAGATGCCCTGCCTGCAGGCACGTACATGATACTGGCCAGCTTGCGCCCGGGTTTTGAAATGGGCAGCAATATAATTGCCCGGCAAATTACTTATGTAAGCAGCATCAGTTACATTTTTAATAACAAAAAAGAATTGTATGTGCTGCAACGCAATAATGGCCAACCCCTTGCCAGTGCAGCCGTGCAGCTGTGGGAACAAAAATATGATTACAGCACCCGTAAAAATGTTACGGTAAAAAAAGAAAAGTTTACCACAGATAAAAATGGTTATGTAAAAATAAGTTTGCCCAACGACCGCTACAATAATTTTTTACAGATAAATCATAAAAGTGAAGAACTGTTTACTGATGATACCTATTACAGCTACGGCTACAACAGCTACCGCAGGGAAACACAAAAGCGCAGTTTTTTATTTACAGACCGTTCTATTTACCGCCCGGGGCAAACAGTTTTTTTTAAAGGCATTGTGGTAAGTACTGATACCAGCGGAAGAAAAAGTTCACTTTTGCCAAATTTAAAAACAAGCATTTTATTGTTTGATGTAAACAACCAGAAAATTGAAAGCATTGCCGTAACCACCAATGCCTATGGTTCTTATAACGGCAGTTTTAAATTGCCGGACGGTTCTTTAAACGGCCAATTTTACATCAGGGATTCTGCTACCAATGCCCAGCAGGAAATTAGTGTAGAAGAATACAAGCGGCCAAAATTTTTAACCGAAATAAAAAAACCTGAGGGCACTTACCGCATTAATGATATGATAACGGTTACCGGCAACGCTAAAGCTTATGCCGGTAATAATATTGATGGAGCAAAAGTTGGCTACCGTGTAGTACGCAAAGTACGGTACCCTATTTGGTGGGGCTGGGGTGGCTATGGTAAAATTATGCCGCCTTATGGCAGTGGTGAACCTATGGAAATTACAAACGGAGAAACCACAACAGATGCGGATGGTAATTTTAAAATAACTTTTAAAGCCATACCGGATGAAAGTGTAAATAAAAAAGACCAGCCCACTTTTTATTACGAAGTAAGCGCAGATGTAACCGATATTAACGGCGAAACAAGAAGCGGCGAAACTTCTGTAGCCGTGGCTTACCAAGCCCTGCAGTTAAACATTACTGCTGCAGATAAAATGCCTGCAGACAGTTTAAAGAATATTAAAATTACCAGTACAAATATGAACGGCTTGTTTGAAAAAGCCACCGTTAATTTTACCATGTACAAATTGCAGGAGCCCAACCGTATGTTTCGCAACCGTTACTGGCAAATGCCCGACCAGTTTGTAATGGGCAAACAAGAATACTACAGCAACTTTCCGTATGATGTATATGCAGATGAAGACCAGCAAAACAAATGGGCGTTGGGGGATAGGGTTTTGGATTTTACAGATACTACTTCGGTCAATGGTCAATGGTCAATGGTCAATGGAAAAACAGGCCCTGGGTATTATAAAATTATTGTGAGTACAAAAGATAAATATGGCGAAGAAGTAAAAGAAGAAAAATTTATCCGCATTACGGATGAAAAGAAACCGGCCATGAATGAACCGGTGATAGTGGAAGCAAAAAATAAAACTGCAGAGCCGGGGCAAACCATCCCCTACAGCATTTACAGCG
>JAYVGA010000224.1:0-2560 GCA_043772635.1 Chitinophagaceae bacterium | reverse complement strand
TTCTATTTTTATTCTTTTTTCAAAAACAGCGCCGCCCACTTTTATTTTGGCCAGCCAGTTGCCAGTGGGAGCACTGGCATCGGTAGCTGTTTTAAAAACATAAAACCCATTCATACCATTTGTTTGTATGGCCTGTTTATATAACTGCCCCTGGGGCGAATAAAAGCTAAACTCTACAGGATGGTCTTTTGGCAGCGTGCCGGCTTTGTCTTCTATGATGCAATTTAGAAAAATGCTGTCGCCGGGGCGCCACACACCACGCTCTCCAAAAATAAAACCTTTGATGCCGTTTTTAATTTCTGCACCAGCTACATCAAAACGGCTGAGTGGCAATGCACTGCCATCATCCATTTTTAAATATCCTCTTTCGGTTCCTTTTTTGGCAATGAGCAGGTAAGGTTTCTGCTTCAGATCAATGCTAACAAAACCGTCGCTTCCACTGCTGCTTTTAGCAATTACCTGGTGCTGGTAATCCAGGATATGCAATTCAACTCCGGCCATGGGTTGGGTACTTAGAATATCACTAACGGCTACCACTACACTATTATTGGTTCCTTTTTTTGCAGTAAGACCAATATTGCTAGCAATGATATTTCGGGTAGCCCAGCGGTCTTTGTTGTAATAAGAACGACTGTTGGGGTCATCTCTTTTTTCCCAGCTATAACCATAAGGATAATAATTGTCATAGTTGTCCCAAAAACCGTCGAAATCATCTTTGCCATTGTTATATTGGGTGTTATATCCTTCATCATAATATTCTTGTTCTGCTTCGGCCTGTACCTGGCTGGTATCTACGATGGTTTTACTGTATAAAGAATATTGCGGCCTAGCCGATGGTGATGCTGTAAATAGCACCGGGTTCTGTTTTTAAAAATTTATCTATGTCTAAGGAGAAGCGTTGTTTTATATGCAGGTCCAGTGTTTTGTCATCATCCAGCCTTAATGTTTTTTGCACAATGGGCTTGGCTACTTTTCTCAATTCATTATTGCCACCCAGTTGGTTATCCTGGAAAAATTGCGGTACATTATTTTCGTAAATTTTAAGAATGCTGATGTCCACCGCACTGAGGTTTACGGCATCAAAAGGCAAAACCAATTTACCACTGCTGGGTAAAATATTTCCTTTGCCAATAATTTTTACTGATGGCATACGGTTTTCAAAAACTACATTGCTGGTAAAATTTCCGGCAAGCGTTTGTCCCCATTTATTTTTTATACCTGCGTTTGTGTTTACGGTAAAGTTGCCATCCAGTTGCCCGCCTGCAAAAAGTTTTATTTCGCTGCCATTAATGCTGTGCGATACATCGGGCTGGTTGCCAAAGCTGAGCAGGCCGGTAAGATCCTGGTCTATTGCAATGGGATCGCTAAACTGTACCGAAGCATATTGCTGCGCATCATTTACTGCCACTACATTTAATATTTTAAAATCTCCCACGGCGGGTATGGAAAGTTTTTGTTCTCCGCTGTTTTCAATTTTTAAAGCGCTGCCGTTCCATTTTAGTAATAAGGCCTGCCCGCTGTTTGCACGAATTATATTGGCAATATTGTATTGATGAATTTTATTACTATTGCTGTGCTGCCAGGTAATTTTATAAGCCGTACTGTTTTGATTGGCGGTTAATAATTTTTCTACTGTTGCTACATCTTCTGCATCGGCGGTGGTAAGGCTGCCATCTAAAAACATCTTGTCTTTTGTGCCACTGCTTCTAAGCCCATCGTTACTTACTTTAAAAGCAGGCTTTATAGTTTGTATGGTAAAAACGAGTTCGCTGAATTTTGAAGGCACTTCAGTAACATTTCCTAAATTAAAATTTACTTCATACAACTGGTCGGGCTGCAGGTTTTTCTCCGGTTTAAATTCTATGGTTCTTGCATCTATCCAAACCGTTTTTCCTTTTACGGCAGGGGATAGGGTAAATAATTTTTCTTTTACTTCCTGGCCTATGCTGTGTGTAGTAGTTGCATTGGCGGCCAGTTGCACACGGATGGCAGAAGTTTTAGAAACAATACCTGTACTGTAGGCTTCTACATATTTTGCATAAGCAGGGTCAACCGATTTATAGCTGGTATTTTTTTTACTGCATGATGGGATGAATAAGGCAAGCAATAAAGTAGTGAGTATGCAGAATAGGAAAGCTGCTTTGCGGCTTACAAACTGGTGTGCGGAAAACATAAAGGGAGGTTTTGTTGATTTGAAGTATAAATATTGCACGAAAATTTTACATGGAGAAATCTATTTTGGTGGAGGATTGTTAAGATATTAAATGGGGATATAAATTGTTTTGCATTTAATGATGAGGAAGTTTTGATTGATACGTTGCTTGCAGCATCTCCCGGCAGGTCCATCGCTTCGCTCTGGAAGACAGCCGCAGTTTGGCAGCAGTTCAATGATAATCATTTTACCGATGCTTAGTTGTCTTCCCGATACTCTCCATACAGCATCTCCCGGCAGATGCATCGTTTTGCTCTGGAAGACAGCCGCTGTTTGGCAGCAGTTCAATGATAATCATTTTACCGATGCTTAGTTGTCTTCCCGATGCTCTCCATACAGCATCTCCCG
>JAYVGA010000223.1:0-2300 GCA_043772635.1 Chitinophagaceae bacterium | reverse complement strand
CGTTAAGAAAATTCGCGTTACCGCTTTGGTTTCTTAACGCACCATTGCAAAAAAGCATCAATGTTGGTTTGAACCTTAACTTTTAATTTTTCAAAACTTGGTTTGGTAGTTTTAACCGGCCTTTCTCCCACCTGTTGCCGCCACATGGCATAATACAATCCTTTTTGTAAAAGCAGTTCTTCATGCGATCCGGTTTCTGTAATCTTTCCTTTTTCCAACACATAAATTGTATTGGCATTCATAATGGTAGAAAGCCGGTGTGCAATGCTGATGACCATCTGCTGTTTTTCCCGGGCAATTAAATTAATGGTGTCGTTGATAGATTCTTCGGTGATGGAATCCAGCGAAGCCGTGGCTTCATCAAATATTAATATCCGGGGATTTCTTAAAAGGGCACGGGCTATAGACAGGCGTTGTTTTTCTCCGCCAGAAAGTTTGGTGCCGCCTTCTCCCAAAACCGTGTCCAGGCCTTTTGCGCTATTTAGTAAATTATAGGAAGCCGATTTTTTTAAAGCTAAAAGCATTTCTTCTTCTGTAGCACTTGCTTTAATAAACTGCAGGTTCTGCCTTACTGTTCCGGCAAACAACTGGGTATCCTGTGTTACAAAACCTATCTGCCTTCTTATTTTATTATAGCGTATGTCCTTTACCGATACATCATCAAAATAAATATTACCGCTTGCAGGGCTGTATAAGCCCACCAGCAATTTTACCAGTGTAGATTTGCCGGAACCGCTGGGCCCTACAAAAGCAATAGATTGCCCGGTTTTGGTTGTAAAAGAAATATCATCTATAGAATTATCTGTAGCCGTTTTATGTTTAAACACTACATTTTTAAATTCCAGTGTTTCCACTTCTCCAAGTTCTATGGGCTCTTCGGGCCGCATCTCCACCGGTTTTTTCATCAGCAAATCAAAATTATTAAGAGAGGCTTCTGCTTCCCGGTAAGCAAGTATGATAGTACCCAAATCCTGCAGCGGAACAAAAATATAATTCATAATAAACTGCATGGATATCAGCTCTCCTGGTGTGAGTACTTTTCTAAAAATGAGCCACAGTAAAATAAAGAGAATAGATTGCTTAAGAAAATTAAGGGTAATGCCCTGCAAAAATGTAAGGGTTCTTACCTTCTTTACCTTAATCATTTCCAAGTCAAAAATGCTTTGCGTAAAAGTTTTTAACCTTTTTATTTCGGGGTAGGTGAGGCCCAGGCTTTTTACCAGCTCAATATTCCGCAGCGATTCTGTAATGTTGCCGCTCATGATAGCATTTTGTCTGAAAATTTTTCTCTGTACAGTTTTTATTTTTTTACTGAGTAAACCGGTAAGCCCGCCCAGGAGCAACACCCCAATTAAAAATACGGGTATGAGTGCCCAATGTTTGGTAATGGCATAATAAATTAAAAATGCAAGACCAACCAAAGTAGAAAAAACAATATTAATAAACTGCGTTAAAAAATTTTCCGTATCCCTTCTTGTTTTTTGCAGGATAGACAATGTTTCACCGCTCCGCTGCTCTTCAAACTCCTGGTAAGAAAGGCGCAGCGTTTGTTTGAGGCCGTCATCAAAAACAGCCTTACCAAATTTCTGCACCACAAGCCTCAGCACATATTCCTGGAAAGTTTTGGCAAGTTTGGCAAGCACAGAAATGGCAATGGCCAGGCCCAATAATTTTATTATTCCATTTATTAATTGGGGTTCTGTTTTATTGCCTGGGTTAAGGGCAAAGTTGTCTATAATTTTTCCGAAAATTACAGGGTCTAAAAAATTGAGTGCCTGCGCTACTGCCGCCAGCAGCATAGAAAACAGCGCAAGCCATTTGTAAGGTTTTAAATATTTCCATAGTATGTGCATAGCATTATTTTTAAATACGTGTTGTAATCTATAATAAAATAAGCATACATTTTTTACCTGTGTTTTGTTCAATATGCTTTTATCAATCTACAGCAATAAGACTTACCTTTTTACAGGGTCGCATCGAGTGTGCAGGGTTTACTACTTTTTAAAAGTTGTAAACCCTCTGCGAGCACTGGCTGTCTGAATTTGGTTAAAAAGATTTAAAACCCTCTGCTACATTTAGAAATCAACATATGCTTTTATCAATCTACAGCCATAAGGCTTACCTTTGACACCTCAATTTTAAGCCATATTTAAAAAATATTTTTTATGAAAGAAGTATATATCCTGAGTGCTGTAAGAACACCCATTGGAAGTTTTGGTGGTTCATTAAAAGATTTTTCTGCTACCAGGTTAGGAGCTGTTGCCATTAAAGGAGCATTAGAAAAAGCGGGTGTAAAACCA
>JAYVGA010000222.1:0-2561 GCA_043772635.1 Chitinophagaceae bacterium | reverse complement strand
TTGATTTGGAACTTTGCCCACCGGTATTGCTGTACACTTCAGTATCCAGCACAAGTACATTAATATTTTTTCCACTCGCCAAGGCATGATCCAAACCACCATAGCCTATATCATAAGCCCATCCATCGCCACCTACCAGCCATACACTGCGGTGTACCAGTTGCTCGCAGATAGATAATAAATGTTTGGCCACAGCATCGGGAATATTTTCCAATTTATTTTTTAGTTCGTTTACCCGTAGCCGTTGCCTGGCAATATCCGATTCCTGCAATTGCGGAGCGGTGGTTAATTCATTTACAAAATCATCGCCCAGTTGTGGTGCCAGTTCTTTTAATAACCGGTGCGCCATGGCCAGTTGATAATCGGCCGTCATGCGCATACCCAGGCCAAATTCTGCATTGTCTTCAAATAAAGAATTAGACCAGGCAGGCCCTTGCCCTGCAGCATTTTTGGTCCATGGTGTGGTGGGTAAATTTCCTCCGTAAATTGAAGAGCATCCTGTAGCATTGGCAACTAATAAACGGTCACCAAATAACTGCGACAATAATTTTATGTATGGTGTTTCGCCACAGCCTGCACATGCACCAGAAAATTCAAACAGCGGTTCCAGGAACTGTGCACCATGCACGGTAGAAAAATTTATTTCAGAACGGTTGTTCCATGGAATGTCTTCAAAGAAACTGATATGCTGTTTTACTTTTTCCAGCACGGGTTCTTTGGCCGCCATATTAATGGCTTTTAATGCACTGTCTAATGGATTTATAGCGGGACAAACTTCTACACATAAATTGCAGCCGGTGCAATCTTCTGCATATACCTGAAGCGTATATTTTGTTTCGGGAAAACCTCTTGAATTGATGGGGGCAGATAAAAAACCATCTGGCGCATTTTTTAAAAACCCTTCATTATAAAATTTAGCTCTTATCACACTATGCGGACACACATACGCACAATTACCGCACTGAATACAGGTTTCAGCATCCCATACAGGAACATTGTCTGCAATATTTCTTTTCTCCCATTTGGTAGTGCCACTTGGGTAAGTTCCATCTACCGACATTTTGCTTACCGGAATTTCATCACCATGGCCACTCATCATCATGGCCGTAACATCTCTTACAAATGCTGGCGCATTACCCGAAACAACAGCAAGCATTTGAGAAACAGAATTGGCTTCCAGCGGAACAGTAACCTGGTGTAAATGTTCCAGTGTAGCATCTACTGCTTTAAAGTTTTTTTCTACAACAGCCTTGCCTTTTTTAGAATATGTTTTTTCTATAGCATGTTTTATCTGCTCTATGGCTTCTTCTTTTGGCAGCACACCGCTCAATGCAAAATAGCAAGTTTGCATAATGGTATTTATCCTGCCATTCATGCCAGTATCTTTTGCCACTGTGGTAGCATCAATAATATAAAAGGATAATTTTTTTTGAATGATTTCTTTTTGAACCGTGCCCGGCAACTGATCCCAAACTTCTTCTTTACTAAAAGGACTGTTTAATAAAAAGGTGCCGCCCGGTTTTATAAAATTCAGCATCTCTACTTTTTCTGTAAAGTTGAACTGGTGACAGGCAATAAAATCGGCACTGGTAATAAGATAAGGAGCTCTTATAGGGTGAGGTCCAAACCTTAAATACGAAACCGTTCTGGCACCCGATTTTTTAGAGTCGTACACAAAATATCCCTGTGCAAAAAGCTCCGTATTTTCTCCAATAATTTTTATGGTGTTTTTATTGGCTCCCACAGTACCATCGGCACCCAGGCCAAAAAATAATCCTTGCCGCCATTCCGATTCGTTTAAGGAATAGGCTTCATCATATTGTAAACTGGTATGTGTTACATCATCATTAATACCAATGGTAAAATGATTTTTTGCGGCTGCGCCTTTTAATAATTCATCATAAATTCCTTTAACCATTGCTGGTGTAAATTCTTTTGATGAAAGCCCGTAACGCCCACCAATAACATTAGGAAGCTTTGATAATTTTCCCTGTTGCAATCCTTCTACCAATGCTGCCAGCACATCCTGGTATAGCGGTTCGCCGGTGGCACCCGATTCTTTGGTACGATCTAACACGGCAATAAATTCCGCCGTTTTTGGTAAAGCATTTAAAAAATGTTGCGTAGAAAATGGGCGGTATAACCGTACCATTACCACACCCGTTTTTTGCCCGGATGCATTGAGTGCTTTTATAGTTTCATCTACTGTTTCTGCGCCAGAGCCCATTATGATAGATATATATTTTGCATCGGGTGCGCCATAATATTCAAACAGTTCATATTTTCTGCTGGTCATCTGTTCAAACTCCCGCATCACATTTTCTACAATACCCGGTGTGTTATCATAAAAAAGATTTACTGTTTCCCTGCCCTGGAAATATACATCCGGATTTTGCGCCGTACCTCTTATAAATGGATTATCCGGATTTAATGCTCTTTTGCGGTGTGCAAAAACAAACTCATCGGGTATCATTTGTTTTATCTGTTCATCCGATAAAAGTTCCAGTTTATTTACTTCATGCGATGTGCGGAAGCCATCAAAAAAATGCATGAAAGGAATT
>JAYVGA010000221.1:0-6627 GCA_043772635.1 Chitinophagaceae bacterium | reverse complement strand
TTTGACGTAATGAACCACAATCCTTCTTTTACAATGGATGGAAAGGGTGAAGATCTTTTTTTTCTGAGTAACGGCCATATATCACCTGTATTTTACAGTGCACTGGCACGAAGCGGCTATTTTCCTATAGCAGAACTGGCCACTTTTAGAAAATTAAACAGCCGCTTGCAGGGGCATCCTACCACACATGAACACCTGCCAGGAGTGCGGGTGGCCAGTGGATCTTTGGGGCAGGGAATGAGCGTGGCTATTGGAGCAGCCAAGGCTAAAAAGCTTAATAATGACAGCAGTACTGTTTATTCCCTGCATGGCGATGGAGAGCTGGATGAAGGCCAGAATTGGGAAGCCATTATGTTTGCGGCTCATAAAAAAGTAGATAATCTTATTGCTACTGTAGATTTTAACGGCCAGCAAATTGATGGCCCCACTAATAAAGTAATGAGCCTGGGTAACTTAAAGGCCAAGTTTGAAGCCTTTGGCTGGGAAGTAATGGAAATGGATGGCAACGATATGGATGCAGTGGTAGCAGGATTAAAACACGCCAAATCCCTGCTGCACAAAGAAAAACCTGTGGCTATTTTAATGAAAACCATTATGGGTAAAGGAATTGATTTTATGGAAGGCACCCACGAATGGCACGGAATTGCACCTAATGATGAACAATTAAAAACAGCATTGGCACAATTACCAGAAACGCTGGGAGATTATTAAAAACCCACTGACCCCTTGCCCCGAAGAATTTCGGGGTAGAAGGGAACTTGGGATGGAGAATATTTTACAAAGAGCAGCAATTTTATTTTGCTGCTCTTTTAGTTTTAGTGATGTTGAATAACTGTTCAATAATGGTACTAATAATGATGTGGAAGGATAAATGTTTGACAATGGTATGATGTGCCGCCCCTCTCTTTTAGGAGAGGGGATGGGGGTGAGGTTGAGAAAGGGGATTGGGGGATAAGGCTTGTTTTTACCTCAATTCTATCGGTTGCCTTGCCGCTTTAAATGCGGGTACTATAGATGCCAGTAAAGCAATAGCAGCTGCTGTGCCGGCTACCAGTATAAAATCTGTAGCCACTAATTTTACCGGAAAATAATCTATTAAAAAAGACCCACCCTGCAGTTTTATAATTTTAAATTTAATTTGTAACAAACAAATAATTACGGCCATTAAAATGCCTGCAGCAGCCCCAATAAAACCAAGTAACAGCCCTTCGCTTAAAAATATTTTTTGAATTAAAGACTGGTTGCCACCCATGCTCTGCAGTATGCTGATATCTTTTTTCTTTTCCAGCACCAGCATAGTAAGGGCACTTACCATATTAAAAGCAGCAATAATGAGGATTAATGTAAGCACCGCATAAATAGCCCATTTTTCCAAACGCATGGTATTGTACAGGCTCATGTTTTGCTGGTATCTTGTTTGCACGGTAAAATCTTTGCCCATAATTTTCTGCATTGCAGCCTGGCTTTCTTCAATATCCTGTTCAAATTTTAATTTTATTTCGGCTGCGGTAAACTCATTTGAGGCAAGGCCCATTTGTTGTTTTATAAAATCTATATTGGTAATGGCATAGCTGTTATCAAAATCCTGTTGTATGGTAAATACGCCATACGCCACAGCATTGCCTTCGCTTATAGAAGCTGTAGGATCGGCACCGCTACTGTTTTTTTTGGGTAAAATAATGGTGAGTTGCTCTGGGGCAAAAGCATAGCTTACAGTAATAGCGGCGGCATTTTGCAATCCGTATCCTACTACCAGGCCTGCGTGTTCTGCATCGCCGGTTTCAAAATCTCCACTGGTTATTTTGGCGGCTACCCCACCCACTTTTGCATAATTAGCATCTACACCTTTTAAATTTACCACTGTTTGTGCCTCGCCGTTTTGCAGCAATGCCTTTTCCTGCACAATCATAGAAACACCCTGAACATAAGGCTGCAAACCGATATTGGCAATTTGAGTTTGAGTTAATAAAAAAGTTTTGCCGCTTGCAGGTACAATTTTTAAATCGGTATAAAAAGAAGAATACAAAGATTTTACCAGGTCTTCAAAACCATTAAAAACACTTAATACCAATACCTGGCAGCAGGTGGCAAAAGCAATAACACCTGTAGTTACCCATGCAATAATATTGATGGCGTTTGCAGATTTTTTTGCTTTAAAATATCTCCAGGCAAAGGCTAAGTACATATGGGTTAAAGGTAGATGATTTTAGGGGCGAATGGTCAATGGTGAACCAATGCCGTTTAGTTAAGAACAAATGTTCAATAATCAATTTTCAATGCTCAATTTTCAATTATAAAAGGCATGTGCATATTCATTGAAAATTTTTTGTTGAGTCCCTACAATAATGTAGGGAAATATTGAGCATTATTTCTATCCATATCTTAAGTCAATGACATTGAATGGTCAATGGTCAAATGTCAATAAGGCAAAGTAAATGGTTGTTGTTTTTTAATCCAGGCCCTCACATTCCATATTCGATATTTTTCCATCCGATATTCCCCTCACCCCTTCAGTTTTTTCTCCCATTCCCAGGCCGTTCTCAGCATTTCATCCAGCCCAAACTGCGGTTGCCAGTTTAGCTGGGTTACGGCTTTTTCATTGTTGGCATAAATGGCTATTACATCGCCGGTGCGGCGTGGGCCTATGGCGTAGTTTAATTTTTGCCCGCTTACTTTTTCAAAACTGTTTATTACTTCCAGCACAGTGTAACCATTGCCGCTGCCCAAATTAAATACATCGCAGTTGCTGGTGTTTTTTTGCTGCATTAAAAAATTTAAGGCCAGTGTGTGTGCATGGGCAATATCGCTTACATGAATAAAATCTCTTAAACAACTGCCATCTTTTGTATTATAATCATTGCCCCACACCTGCATTTGCGGCAGCTTGCCAATAGCAGTTTGTGTAATGGCAGGGATAAGATTGGCAGGGCGGCCAATGGGTATTTCTCCAATAAGGCCCGAAGCATGTGCACCCACGGGATTAAAGTATCTAAGTAAAATAGCGTTTTGATTTTTAAGACTGTTCATTGTTTGGCACACAATTTCTTCGCCCATTTGTTTGGTGCTGCCATAGGGGCTTTCTGCAGGTTTTTGTGGGGTAAGCTCGGTAACGGGTATACTGTCGGGGTTACCATACACGGTGCAGGAAGAAGAAAAAACAAAATGCTGCACTTTAAATTCTGCCACACATTTTAAAATATTTACCAAAGAGTTCAAATTGTTTTCAAAATACATCAGGGGATTTGCTACCGATTCGCCCACAGCTTTATACGCCGCAAAATGAATGATGCCGGCGATATCTTTATTTTCCTGGAAAATAGCATGCGTATCATCAAAAATACAAAGGTCTACATTGTAATTTTTTATAGAGGTACCGGTAATTTCTTCTACTGCTTTTAGTACATCGGGACTGCTGCGGCTGTTGTTATCTACAGATATAACTTCAAAACCGTTTTTTACAAGATCTACAATGGTGTGTGAGCCAATATAACCAGAACCACCTGTAACAAGTATTTTTTTCATAACGTAAAGAAAATAAAAAATCACTCAATAGCATGAGTGATTTCTAATTTAAATATTATTATTTTATTTTTATAAAAAAAACGAAACCACATAATACACTATTGCTGCCAGTAATCCGCTAACCGGAATGGTTAAAATCCAGGCCCATATCAGGTTTACAGTAACCCCCCACCTTACAGCACTCAGCCGCTTGGTGGCACCAACTCCAATAATAGAGCCTGTTATCGTATGTGTGCTGGAAACCGGTATTCCCGCTTGTCCTGTAAAGAATAAAGTTAAAGCCCCTGCCGTTTCAGCGGCTACACCTTCTAAAGGAGTAACTTTTGTAATTTTTGTGCCCATTGTTTTTACTATTTTCCAACCGCCACTCATTGTACCAATGCCAATAGCTAAGTAACATGCAATCGGTACCCAATCAGGCAAATCAGAAAAATTTTGCATTTGCCCGCTGGTAATTAATGTTACAGCAATAACACCCATTACTTTTTGTGCATCATTAACACCATGTCCTATACTGAATGCAGCCGAACTGAATAACTGCAGTTTCTTAAACATTTTTGCCACTTTAAATGCAGTAGGAGTTTTTATTTTTTCTACATACAGATAAGTAAGAGAAAATATAATAGTCATGGCCAAAACAATATTCCAGGCAATACTGTTATCAGATTTTTCGATATCTTTTTTTAAGGCTTTTTCGATGCTGAATTTTTCAATCTTCTCCTTTACCTTTTCATTATATTCAGGGGCAATGGGATATATTGCATTTAATGCAACCATGGTACTGTCTAAAGAAAGTTCTTTGCTGAAATATTTCTTCAATGGATCTTTATAATCTTCTGTTACTTTTTTTGCAGTTGCAAAAGCTTTTTTTGAAATGGTATCATCGGTAGATTTTGCTTCTAAAATAAGATATCCGTTTGCATTGCGTACATCATCTTTAAGCCTGCTTGCCTCAATATCTTTTAGCCAGCCGTTTTCATGTGCTTTTTTAGCAATGGGCCCAGCACCCATGGCATCGTAATTTTTCAGTTCAGCTTTTATTTTTTCGTAATTAGGCGTGGCTTTTACCAGCTTTTCTTTTGCCGTGGCTAAAAATTTAATATTGCCGCTGTCTGCGGGGCTCTTAGCCAGTTTTGCAGTACCTTCTTTTATCTCCGCTTTGTACTTGTCTATTTTTAAAAACTTTTGAAGCCCTTCATCCATTTTGCCGGCTTCAAATTTATTGAACATAAGAAAAGTAAAAAAAGTAGCCACGCCAATGATAGCAATCCGCAACCATACATTTCGCATGATGGTGACGATAGTTATAAAAATTGATATAAGCATACCAATAAGGGGCGCAAGAAAAATAAAGAGTACAAGCTGTATTATAGTATCTGATTCTACCACACTTGCCCAACTTACTCCTATACCTTTTATTGATATGGCATGTGCAATAGCTGCGCCGGCAAGCCCGCCTACCAATGTATGAGAAGATGAGGAAGGGATACCATACCACCAGGTAAGTAAATTCCAGAAGATGGCTGCTATAAGGCCGGAAAAAATTACAGGCAGTGTAATAAATTCCTTGTGTACCGTTTTGGCGATGGTGTTGGCAACTGCATGATCTTTAAAAATAAAATAAGCCACACAATTAAAAAATGCAGCCCAAACCACTGCCTGGAAAGGCGTAAGCACTTTGGTGGAAACTACCGTGGCTATTGAGTTTGCCGCATCATGAAAACCATTAATGTAATCAAATATTAATGCCAGTGCTATGATAATTATTACTAAGGTCATAAAAAATAATTTACCCCTATCCCCTAAAGGAGTATAAGCGTGTTTTATATTTTGGTTAATATAGCATTTCCCCCTTCAGGGGGCCAGGGAGGGTTAAGCGTACTTTACAATAATAGATTCTATCACATTGGCTGCATCTTCACATTTATCGGTAACAATTTCCATTACCTGGTAAATCTCTCTCTTTTTAATTACTTCTTTGGCATCCGGCTCTGTAGCAAACAGGCGTTCAATGCTCATATCAAAAATATCATCGCCCTGGTTTTCTATACTGTTTATGGCCACCAGTGCATCCGTTATCTGGCGCATGTTTTTCATGTTCCTTAATTCTGTAACGGCTTTGTGTATGTGCAGGCATCCCAGCGGAATAAGATCTGCAAATTTTTGAATGCCTATATCATCGGGGTTAACCCTGTAAAAATTAATTTTTTTGGCAGAGGCATAAATGTAATCTGCAATATCATCCAGGGCAGAGGCAAGGTAGTGTATGTCTTCCCTGTCAAAAGGGGTAATAAAATTTTTGCCCAGCTCTGTAAATATGCGGTGGGTAAGCTCATCATTTACATGCTCCATATCTTCCAGGTCTTTAATAAGTTTTCCACGTTTGTCAAAATCCGGCTCGCCTACTACATCCCTTAACTTATCGCCCATTTTTACCAGCTCTTCGGCTACGCTTTCAAACAATTGATAAAAAATTCTGTCTTTGGGTAAAAATATTTTTAAAATAGAGTTGATGCCTGCCATGAGTTATAAATTTTTTGTGCAAAAATAAAAGGTTAGGTAACTTATTATGCATAAATATAAATGGTAATAATTTGGTAACATAGAGGTAATATTAAATTGTTATTACTTTGCGCAAATAAAAAAAACTGCTGTGAAGAAAACCTTTGTATTAACACTTTCCCTCTTATTTTTTATAGTTACAAAAGCCCAGTTCCTTATGGATATGGTAGATACAACTAAAGAAACGGGCAGGGGTATGCTGAGCATTTATAAAAAATTTGATCACCTCAGGTTTAGCGGTTATATACAGCCACAGTTTCAAATAGCATCTGCCAAAGGAATCAAAGCTTTTGAAGGCGGCGACTTTTCTCCCAGGGTAAGCAACCGTTTTATGCTGCGCCGCAGCCGCATCAGGATAGACTATGTACATTTTTATAACGAAAATAGCCCGGGTGTGCAGTTTGTTTTTCAGTTTGATGCCAACGAAAGATCTTTTACAGTAAGAGATGTATGGGGAAGGATATTTGAAAATAAATTTAAACTGTTTTCTTTTACAACAGGTATTTTTGCCCGCCCATTCAGCTACGAAGTAAATTATAGCAG
>JAYVGA010000220.1:0-4489 GCA_043772635.1 Chitinophagaceae bacterium | reverse complement strand
TGTTTCTGAAAGTGCATTCACTGCACGCAGTGCCACATTGGCCCGGGCAATGGATTTAAATAAATTTTTCCAGGTACGGCCCACAAACCAATCCATATTTGCCGTAACTAAATTGTAATGTTCCAGTGCATCTACATCTCCCACATCACCTGTACCGCCTCCACCTTTGTACGCATCATCGGAATGCACGCTGCCAAATGCCCAATTGCTGTAAATGGGGCCAATCATATCTCCATTACCAATGGCTGCATAAGCGGCAGTAACAAGGCCATCAATAGCGGTAGGAGAAGTTAAATCTGCAGAAGACAATACTCCCGGAGGTGTATAATCCAGCGCCTTTTTACAGGAACCAAACATCATAAGTGCTGGCAGTATAAAAGCTGTTATAATTAATTTTTTCATTTTTATTTATTTTTAAATTCTTTAAAATGATGCATTAATACCAAATGTAAATATCCTGGGAATGGGTACCGGATCAAGGTCTATTCTTTCCGGGTCGGGGCTTGTATATTTTTTATTTTTAATCACAAACAGGTTTTCGGCCATGGCATACAAACGCAACTTTGAAAACACTGCCTTTGGTACTAAATTATAACCCACCTGGATATTCCGCATTTTAAAATAAGAAGTGCTTACCATAAAATAATCGGAAGTACGCCCCTCGTTATTATTATCTTTTAGTGTAAGTGCAGGTACTTTGGTATTGGTATGTGTTGGTGTCCAGCCATCAAATACGCCGGGCCCTACATTTTCCCTGCTTTTCATAAGCTTGTTGAAGAGGGTATAAAAATCAAATCCTTTTTTACCTGCTACGCCAGATCCAAATAAAGAAAAATCAAAATTTTTGTAAGCTAAATCAACTCTTAATCCATATTCAAGAGAGGGGAGCTGGGTGCCTATCCAATCCCTATCCAGATCATCAATTTTTTTATCACCATTAATATCTACATACCTTATTCTGCCGGGGCCTGCACCAACCTGTGCAGGAGCGGCATCTACTTCTGCCTGCGACTGGAAAATGCCATTTGTTCTAAACCCAAAAATGTCAAATTGAGAATGGCCAAGAATGGTGTTTCCTATAATGCCTGGATAAGCCGGACGTACATTTTCCGGCAGCTCTGTTACTTTATCCCTAAAGTGGGCAAAATTAAGTTGCACATCATAAGTTAAGTTTCCTGTTTTTTCTCCCCTGTAGCCCACTACAAACTCCCAGCCCTTATTGCTTTTTGACGCACCATTTACCGTTTTATTTTGCCCTTCTCCCAACACTGCTGCTACGGGAGGAGTAATTAAGATACCGGTGGTATTTCTTGAAAAATAATCGAATGAACCATAAATTTTATTTTTCAATATGCTGTAATCTACTCCTGCATTTATTTCTTCTGTAGCCTCCCATTTAAGATCGGGGTTTCCTGCCTGCGATTGTACGAAACCGGATGGAAGTGTACCTGTATTGGCACCGGATAGAGAATAAGCAGTGCCTACATTGTAATACTGTTCAAAAAAACCACCTACCAATTGTGCAAGCGTCGTTCCATATCTTGTAGCAAAAAGTGTGCTTTTGGTTTCATCACCAATTTCCTGGTTACCTACCCTGCCTACGCCAACCCTTAATTTTAATTCAGAGATAAATTTATTATCCTGCATAAACCCTTCCTTATCTATTCTCCAGCCTACAGAAGCGGCCGGAAAAATACCATACTGGTTATTGGCACCAAAACGGGATGAACCATCACGGCGCACCGTAACAGCAGCAAGGTATTTATCAGAGAAATTATAATCTACCCTGGCAAATTGGGAAAACAACTGGTGACCGGTTGATCCGCCAACAGCGGTAGTATTACCGGTGGCAGCATCTAAAGTAAAGTACTCTTCTGTTTGAAGAGCATAACCCTCCTTTTTAGTAAAATCAAAGTCTGTTTTTCTTTTTAGGTATTCTGTTCCTACTAAAAATTTGAAACTATTTTTACTATTCAAATCCCAATTATACCTTATAGTGTTAGACCATGTAATACCGAGAAAATGGTTTCTATCAAAAGATAAACTATTTGTAGTGCGGGCCAATGCGCCTTCTACAAAAGTTGGAGAAATAACTTTGTTTGAAAATGTAGCATTATCAGCACCAATATTTGATTTTAAAAATAAATTTTTAACCGGCTGGATTTCTACAAAAATATTACCGAGCGTACTCAGTCGGTTTGCATTATTCCACCTGGCCAGGTACTGCATGTGCAAAGGATTATTTCTATCAGAATATCCTGCGCCTAACTCTCCTGCGTAAGTAGTTCCATCTTTTTGGTAAACAGGAATAGTGGGCGCTAAAGTAACTGCTAAAAATGTAGTAGAAGCCCCGCCAAGGTCACGGGCCGTTAAGGTTTCATTAGAGTTGGCAATGCGTAAATTAAGTCCAAAAGTAACCTTGTCGTTAAAAGATTTTGTTATGGCGTTAATGCTTCCGCTTATACGGTCGTAACCCGTATATCTTAACATACCCGTATTTTTAAGATAGCCAATATTTATTTCCAGTGAGGAATTTTTGTTACCCGCCGAAGCTGTTAAACTATTGTTGGTTACAATACCGGTTTTGTACATTACGCTTTGCCAGTCTGTATTGCCGGCAGGTGTATTCTGATCGCCGCCAACAAAAGGTTTTACTGTTACGCCATTTAATACAGGATTATTAAAATCGTTATTCCAGTCAAACTGGTAAATTTCTCCATAACCATCTGTAGGGTTTTGCCTGTCGTTTACAGAGGCCTGCCATAGGGCCTTACCCCTGTCTACAGAACTCAGCATTTTAAACCGCATAGATTTTTCTGACTGGCTGGATACACTGGTATTAAATTGAAATTGAACTTTACCATTTGTGTTGCCACCATTTCTTGTAGTAACAATAATAACACCATTGGAAGCACGTGCGCCATAAATAGATTCTGCCGAAGCATCTTTTAAAACCTGTACAGAAGCAATAGTTGCAGGATCCATATTTTGAAATACCTCGGGCCTGGTGGTAGCTATACCATCAATAATATAAAGCGGGTCATTATTGCCCAGGGTATTTGCACCACGAATCAGTATCCTTCTGTTTGAACCATTGGGAGAGCCATCTTTTTCTATGTACAAACCAGCCACCCGGCCCTGCAAAGCCTGCATCACATTGCCCGAACTGTTATTTTTTACAGCAGCTACATCCACTACAGCAACGGCACCGGTTAAATCTTTTTTGCGCTGGGAGGTATAGCCCACCACTACAACCGCATTAAGGTTTTGCTCATCTTCTTCCAGTTGTACAGCAATATCATTGGCATCTCCCACTGTAACAGAAAACGATTTCATTCCTGTAAATGAAAATACTATTTTGTTACCCTTTTTTACCTGCAGCGAGTATCCTCCGGCAGCATCGGTAGTGGTAACGGAACTGCCCGACTGTACGGTAACGCCCTCCAGAGGTTTACCTGAAGATTTGCCGGTAACTGTTCCGGAAACGGGTTTGATTTGTGCATGGGTAATTACTGCCATGAGCAGCAATGAAACCAGGCAAATTAATTTTCGCATAAGCTTTCGTTTTTTTTGTTTTTAAATTTATATTTACTGATGTTTTTTTGTTTTCATATTATACCCTTGTTTATGCAGCCAGTTTCTTTTCCAGCTCTTCCAGCGAAACCCCTTTTGTTTCCGGCATTTTTGTAAGCACCCATACCAACTGCAATACCATCATGCCGGCAAAAAATGCAAAAATTGGCCAGGGGTTATCTTTAAAAATCCCATTCTTATCGTCCAGAAAAACCGGTGTAATTAAAGTAATAATGGCAGCAAACACCCAGTGTACACTTGCACCAAAAGACTGGCCCGCAGCCCTTATTTTGTTCGGGAAAATTTCTGAAATAAACACCCATATAACAGCTCCCTGCCCTACGGCATGTGCTGCTATAAAGAGCAATAAAAAACTCATTAATAAAACCGGGCTTGCATGAAATGCAAAACATACCGCCACCATGGTAAGACTAACGATATAACCAAGCGAACCAATAAGCAATAGTTTTTTTCTACCCAGCCTGTCTATAAGATAAAGCCCCACAAAAGTGAAGAGTAAATTAGTGCTGCCAATGGCGATAGAATTAAGGAGAGAATCTTTTGCACCCAATCCAATTTTAGATAATATTTCGGGAGCATAATATAAAATAAAATTGATGCCGGAAAGCTGGTTGAAAAATGCAACTAAAAAAGCCAGCCATACGATTGCTGAATGTTTTGCACTAAAAAATGATGCTGGTTTTCCTGCCGGCGATTCGTGCAGGTTGCTTTTTATTATAGCTTCTATCTCTTCATCTGCATCTGCCACACCTATCAGTAATAAAATTTCTTTAGCTTTAGCCAGGTTGTTCTTTTTGGTTACTAACCAGCGTGGGCTTTCGGGCACAGCCATTACCATAACGGTATAAATTATCGCAGGCACTGCAAGCACGCCCAGCATCCAGCGCCAGTCATT
>JAYVGA010000219.1:0-2751 GCA_043772635.1 Chitinophagaceae bacterium | reverse complement strand
TAAAAAGAGCCACCTCTGTAGTGAGGCTTTTAGAAAAACAATACGGATTGAGCCCGGCAAAAATGGCTGCTGCAGGAAGAGGTGAATACAGACCAATAGCAGACAACAACACGGCAGATGGAAGAGCCGCAAACCGCAGAACCAGGATTGTTATTTTACCTCAATTAGACCAGTTTTTTAAATTGCTGGAAAATAAATAAAAAAATAAACTGTTTGTACTAATAAAAATTGCCGGCTTTTTTTTAAGCCGGCATTTTATTATTTAAAGACTATAACAACTTTAGTAATAAACGCTTAAAGTGTAACAATTACTTTATTTATTTTTTAAACGCAACCCATTTAATGCAAACTGGTTTGCTCACTGCAATTCTTTTTCCAGTATCGGTAAGCAAACCGGTATGGCGGTCTATTTTAAAGATGACTATTTCATCACTGTTTTGATTGGCCACCAGTAAAAAATTTCCGCTGGGATCAAAATTAAAATTCCTGGGTGTTTTGCCCATGACAGGCTGATGCCCGATGGAAGTTAGCCTGCCGGTTTTTTTATCAATTAAAAAAATGGCAATGGTATTGGATTCACCCCTGTTGGAAACGTATAAAAATTTACCATCGGGCGACACATGAATATCTGCACTGCCCGCACTGCCCAAATATGCCGGTGGCAGGGTAGAAATATTTTGAAAAAGTTTAAGCCCTCCATTTTTAGCAGTATAATTAAATGCAGAAACGCTTCCGGTTAATTCTTCTGCCAGGTAAGCAAATTTTTTGTTGGGATGAAAAACAAAATGCCGGGGGCCACTGCCTGGTTTTGTTTGTGCATACGCAGGAGTATTTTCTTTAAGTGCCCCATTTTTTTTATTAAAATGATAGCTCATTAATTTATCTATCCCAAGGTCGGGCACAAAAAGAAATTTATTGTCGGGCGATAAAACGGTGGCATGCACATGCGGGCTGTTTTGCCTTTCTTTATTTACGCTTTGCCCCGTATGTTTAATGCTGTAAACAAAACTATCCAATGCTCCGTTTTTAAGTGCAGGCAATACGGTTAATGTGCCGCTGCTGTAGTTGCCGGCAATTACCCATTTGCCGGTTTTATCAACCGTTACATAACAGGGGTTGTTGCCATTGGAAGATTGTTTGCTTAATTGAGTAAGGCTCCCGGTAATGTTATTAAAAGAAAAAGCAGCCACTCTTCCCCCATTCTCTGTAGCATTGGCTTCTTCACTTACTGCATAAACAAATTTTTGGTTGGGAGAAACAGCCAGGAAAGATGGGTTGGCAATTTTTGCAGAATCAATTAAGCTGTTGTCAGCATTGGCCGAATTGAATTTATAAACATAAATGCCCTTGCTGCTGCCGCTGGTATAAGTACCCACCAGCAAGAAAGATTCTTTTTGTGCAAAAGAATGCAGCGTGCATAAAAATAAAAAGATAGATAAATAATATTTCATGCTACGAATGTAAAACTCATTCTGATCCTTTTACTCAATATCAAAAAATGATTTAAAAAAATGCTGTAAAATTTTTTCTTAATTTTCTGGTACTAGCCACCAGTTTATTTCTCCATTTTCCATAACGGTATTAGGTGTTTGCCTGCCATTGGTAATGGAAGACACCGTTTGCTGCAGGTATTGCTTCAGGCCCCGGTAATGCATAGCACTATTAGACAAACGTTCTCTTGCACCATAACTCCATCCATTAATTAATGCATAAGTAAATACGCCGTTGTTCCATTCTTTTCCTTCCAGTGCAAACTCAGTACCAGATGAAGCAGCAATAAGGTTGATGCCGGTATTAGACAATTGATCTGTAAAAACCATCTGCATAGATTTTAATAATTGCGATGAAGATTTATCTCCTCTTTTTACAGATAATAAAATATTGCCTTTTATGCCAGGCTCTGTTTTAGCAGGCTCCTGCAATATTTCTGTTTTGGAAACAGCCCCCATGCTTGCCTGCACCACATCACCAGAATGGCAGGCATCTAAAGTTATCATGCGAAAACGTGCAGGAATATTTTGCAGCATTGCAGATATAGATGCCATAGAAAAACCAGCCTGCTCCGGCTCTGCAAAGTTTATATCATGCGTGGCATACCAAAATTTATTTTCCTTATCCAGCAGGCCATGACCACTAAAAGAAACCATCACTTTATCATCTGCATGAGTGGCATTTAATTTTGCTGCAAGTTTTTTAATATTGGCAACCGTTACCTGTTCGTTCATCAAAGTATCAATAATAATTCCGGGATACTGACTGCGCAAAAATTTAGAAATATCCCGGATGTCTTTATCAGCATATTTTAAATTCTGCATGGTATCCCGGTATTGCGATACCCCAATGCCTACAAAATACCATTTGCCGGTATCTGTAAATTCGCCCATTATTTTTTGCTCATCATACCTGCTCCTGTTTCCTTTTTCATCTTCTACCCATGTGTAAATAATATTCTGCCCCGCATTTAGCGCAATAGAAAATGTTTGATGCAATTTCCTGGAATTTATTTTTTCCAGTGACACATCCACAGGGCAACCATTTACCATTACCTGCAGCGCAGTTATAATTTCTGCAGCATTTGCAGTTACTGTAAGCTGCGCATTTTTTTCTGATAACTGCACGGAAACATTTAACTGAATGGAAGACTGGGTAAAAGATGCCGAAGTTTTTGATGTCTTGTATTTATTAAGTCTTATCTGGTGCAACTGGTTGTAAAAATCTATTTCAGTTTTTGGTGCTTCAAGATATTCCAGC
>JAYVGA010000218.1:0-8682 GCA_043772635.1 Chitinophagaceae bacterium | reverse complement strand
GAAGGCTCTTTTACTATATTTGGCGAAAATGGCACAGTAAAAATTGGCGGGCAGTATTTAAATGAACTGGAATACCAATGTATAAAAGACGACAGCATTGCCCATTTGCCTGCCGGCAAGCCTGCCAACAGTTATGGCTTTTACCAGGGCAGCATGAGCAACCATGATAAAGTGTATGAAAACCTGGTTAAAACTATTGCAGATCCTGCGCATGAATTTGCCAGTGCTTTTGAAGGAATGAAAACAGTAGAGATAATAGAAAAAATTTATGCTTCAGCAGCTTTAAAATAAAATTCCTTTTATTTGCCAAAAAAATAACTGCATTGGCTTCCATCTGTTTTACCGTTACAAACGATCTTTCATACGACCAGCGCATGATACGCATCTGCACTTCGCTTGCCCAGGCCGGTTATAAAGTATCATTAATTGGCAGGCAAAAAAAAGATTCTCTCTCTCTTCAAGATAAACCTTACGCCCAAAAAAGATTATTTTGCTTTTTTGAAAAGGGTAAATTCTTTTACGCAGAGTATAATATCCGGTTATTCTTTTTTTTATTATTTAAAAAAATGGATGGTATTTGTGCCATAGATCTTGATACTATACTGCCATGCTACTATATATCCCTTATAAAAAAAATTACAAGAATTTACGATGCGCATGAACTCTTTTGCGAAATGAAAGAAATAGTAACCCGTCCACGCATTTATAAAATATGGAAATGGATAGAGCAAAAAACCGTTCCGCATTTCAAATACGGTTATACCGTAAACAAACTTATCGCCCAGGAATTTACAAAAATGTACAGCAGCAGCTATGAAGTAATAAGAAGCATTGCATTGTATAACGAAACACAACAAACAGCTGCTAAGGAAAAATTTATTTTATACCAGGGTGCAGTAAATGAAGGGCGTAGTTTTGAAACGCTGTTGCCCGCCATGGCAGGGGTAAATGCTCCTCTTATTATTTGCGGCGATGGTAACTTTATGCTGCAGGCAAAAAAAATAGTGCAGGAGCTTAAACTGCAGGATAAGATTATTTTTAAAGGTATGATAGCTCCTTTAGAATTAAAAAACATAACCAATAAGGCATATATTGGTATAACCCTTTTTGAAAAAGAGACCCTCAGCAATTACTATTCGCTTGCCAATCGGTTTTTTGATTACATCCATAGTGGCGTGCCGCAGCTATGTGTAAACTACCCGGTGTATAAAGAAATAAACAATTTGTACAATATTGCTGTTTTGACAGATGACCTTAGTTCAGTAAATATTGCAGCAGCTTTAAATCAACTGCTTAATGATGAACAACAATGGCAGGAAATTCACAACAATTGTACAAATGCAGCCAAAGAATTAAACTGGCAAACAGAAGAAATAAAACTTATCGCATTTTATAACCGTCTATTTGGATAAACATTTACATATAATAGCTCTGGATGTACCATGGCCATCAGATTATGGTGGCGTGGTAGATATTTTTTTTAAAATAACAGCGCTGCACAAACAGGGCATTAAAATTCACCTGCATTGTTTTAGCGGAGGCCGTGCCCCGCAGGATGAACTGGATAAATACTGCGAAAAAGTGTATTACTATCCCCGCAAAAAATTTTTGAGCGGATTATCGTTAAGGCTTCCCTACATTGTAAGTTCAAGAACCGATAAAGAATTATTAAAAAATTTACAGCTGGATGATTATCCCATATTTATGGAGGGCACTCACTGCACTTATTTTTTATACTGCAACGCACTCAAACACCGCAAGGTTTTTGTGAGGCTGCACAATATTGAATCTGTTTATTACCGCAAACTTGCGGCCATAGAAAAAAACTATGTTAAAAAAATATATTTTTTTGCAGAAAGTTTTTTATTAAAAAAATATGAAAAAAAATTAGCCCGAAAAGCTACTTTTTGGCCAATGAGCATACACGATACAGAAGTATATAAAAAAGAATTTGGAGCAAAGCATATTGATTTTCTCCCGGTATTTTTACCCTGGCACGAAGTAATTCTTCATAAAAATAAAAAAGGATGCTTTTGCCTTTATCATGGTAATTTATCTGTAAATGAAAATGAAAAAGCTGCGGAGTGGTTACTTACCAAAGTGTTTAATAGTATAGATATCCCTCTTGTTATTGCCGGAAAAAATCCTTCGGAACATTTGGAAGCCCTGGTACATGCCCACCCCAATACCTGCCTGGTATCCAATCCTTCCGAAAAGGAAATACAGGACCTGATAAAAAAAGCCCAGGTAAATATATTACCCTCTTTTAATAACACCGGTGTAAAACTTAAGTTGCTAAACGCTTTGTACAATGGCAGATTTTGCCTGGTAAACCCGGCTGCAATTGAAGGCGCTGCAATAGATAATTTATGTTATCTGGCCACTACAGAAGAAGATTTTAAACAACAGGCTATTGATTTATACGGGCAATTTTTTGATGAAGAAGCCACAGTGCACCGCCAGCAGGTTTTAAATGCCAGCTACAATAATGAAAAAAATGCCCTGCAGATTATTAACTGGATATACTAGCATTATCCCATACTTTACCCATTTCTGTTTTTATGGTTCGTGAAGGGAATTTATTAAACACCACATAATCGTGGGTGGCCATTACAATAGTAGTATCATAATCTTTGCAAATCTGAAACAGGAGCTGCATAATTTCATCGCTGGTTTCAGGATCAAGGTTTCCTGTAGGCTCATCGGCCAATATGAGTTTGGGAGAGTTTAGCATAGCACGTGCAATATCTATACGCTGTTGCTCCCCACCACTTAATTCGTAAGGCATTTTAAAACCTTTTGTTTTAAGATTTACTTTATCCAGCACGTCTGCTATTTTTTCATCCATTAGTTTTTCATCTTTCCACCCGGTAGCTTTTAAAACAAACTTCAGGTTATTATTCACATTTCTATCCGTCATCAATTGAAAATCCTGGAACACTACACCTAAATTTCTGCGCAAAAACGGAACAGTTTTCCAGGTAAGCCCATTAAGTTTATGCCCCACTACCCAGCCCTCTCCTTCCCGCAGCTCAAGATCGCCATACAGGGTTTTTAATAAACTGCTTTTGCCCGTTCCTGTTTTTCCAACCAGGTAAACAAACTCTCCTTTATCTACCGAAATATTTACATCGCTTAATATCAGGCTGTTTCCCTGATAAATATTTACATTCTTTAATTCAATAATTGATTGAGCCATGAGTTAGTTGATTCGTTTATTTGTTTAATTGTTTTTTTGCCTGCCCCGATTTCTTTGTGTGGCCTGGCATTGATATTTCAATTTTGCTTCATTGGCAGCCTGCCCCTATGCTTGCGTAGGCGGGCACTCTTGTACCACATATCTTTATTCATCTTTTATATAAGCGATTCCTCATTTACTCTACCCTAATTCTTATACTATCTCCGCAAATTTAAACGATACACTATCATCCTGAAAATATAATTTAAAACTACCTGTTAAAAAATGTGGATAACTAAGTTTTTAGTTTTATAACTAATTATTTAGTTTAGCGTATTAATTTTAAAATATGATTAAGCCATTAACCAAAGCAGAGGAGCAGATAATGCAGGCCATCTGGAAATTAGACAAAGCATTTTTACGGGAAATTATAGAGGCCCTGCCCAGCCCAAAGCCCCATAATAATACTGTGGCCACTATTATAAAAATACTGGTAGAAAAAGAATTTGTAGGCATTACCACATTTGGCCGCATGCACCAGTATTATCCTTTGGTAGCTAAAGATGTGTACAGTAAAAGCACCCTTAAAACTATTGTGAAATCTTATTTTGAAGGCAACTACAGTAATGCAGTATCCTTTATGGTAAAAGAAAATGGGCTGAGTATAGAAGATTTGGAATTATTATTAAAACAATTAAAGAAAAAATAAATACCAATGTTTCCTGTTGCCCGTTTTTAATCTGGAGAAATATGCAATAATCAAATAAGCATAAAAATAAAATGTTGAAAGCTCAACAGTAAATAAGAATAGGTTTTTTTTACAAATTAAAAATACTACAATGCCCATATTAGCATTTTATCTTTTAAAAGTTATTCTTTGCTCTGCAATACTGTTTGGATATTACCATTTATTTCTGCGCAATAAAGTGTACCATGCTTACAACCGTTTTTATTTACTGGCTGCAGTGGCCATTTCCCTATTGGCACCTGTTATTAATTTTAACCTGCTGTTTAATAGCAGCAGTGCAACAGGCAAAACTATACAGCTGCTGCAGGTAGTAAATAGTGGAGATGAATACCTTGAAGAAGTGATCCTTTATTCTCACCGCAACCATATAAGTCTTAGCCAGGTGCTTATATTTTTATACATTATGGTAAGCCTGTTCTTTTTATTTGTATTAATAAGAATGCTGATACAGATAGTAACTATTTTAAAAGCCAACAGCAGCAGGCGTATTAATGATGTAGTTTTTGTAGAGAGCCATGCCAAAGGCACTCCTTTTTCTTTTTTTAAATTTATTTTCTGGAATAATGCCATTGATATTAATTCGGAAACCGGCCAGCAGATATTTGCACATGAGCTGGCACATGTAAGAGAAAAACACAGCGCCGACAAATTATTTCTGAACCTTGTACTTATAGCCTGCTGGATAAACCCCATCTTCTGGCTTATTAAAAAAGAACTAAATCTTATTCATGAATTTATTGCAGATAAAAAAGCCGTGGCCAATAACGATGCAAAAGCACTGGCGGCAATGATTGTAACATCTGCTTATCCCAAACATGCTTATTTACTCACCAATCATTTTTTTTACTCACCCATAAAAAGGAGGTTACAAATGTTATCCAGGTACAACACAAAAAGTGCTGGTTATTTTTACCGTATAATGGCCCTGCCGGTAGTTTTATTTTTAGTGGCAGCGTTTACTGTTAAAACAAAAGCAGGCATTGAAAATTTAATTAATCCTGCTAAAAAAATTACGGTGCTGATTGATGCAGGCCATGGCGGGCAGGATAATGGCGCAATGGCGCTGGACAGAAAAACTTTTGAAAAAGATATTAATCTTGCTTTTGTAAAAAAAATAAAACTGCTCAATACATCAGCTAACATTAATATTATTCTTACCAGAGAGGAAGACATTTATCAAACGCCCCAGGAAAAAGCAGCTATCACAAAAAAAAGCGGGGCAGATCTTTTTATTTCTATACACGCAGCTTCGGGCCCTTTTGAAACTGCTACTAAAACAGGGTTAGAAGTTTTTGTAGCAAGGGATGAGTTTAGCAACAGCATGGCCAGTAAACTATTTGCTTCATCCGTTATTGCCAATTTTAAATCAACCTATGGCCTGGCAGTTGCAGAAAATCCTATTCAAAGAAAGATTGGCGTGCATGTTTTGCAGCAAACAACATTTCCATCTATCCTTATAGAAACCGGTTATCTTTCTAACAAAAATGATTTAGCTTACCTGCTCACAGAAAATGCCAAAGAAACATTTGCAAAAAACCTGCTTAATGCCATTGCATTGTATGCAGATAATATGAGTAGCACTATTACTTCCCAATCTGCTTTAACAGAAGCAAGAGCAGATACTGTTCCAAATGCTTCCGATAACGCTGGCTATTACAAAGGAGAAAAAATTAAAAATGTAAGGCAATTACCCAACTGCGATGTGGTAGAATTAATTACAGCCAGTGGCAAAATTTTTAACATGAGCAAAGCAAAGGCAAAAAACGAAAACATTCTTTTGCCGCCGCCAGCTCCAGCAGCTCCTGCACCGGCTGCATTTAAAAATTTAAATGAAAATAATAATATAGATGCAAGCCAGCAGGTAACTATTAAAACAAATGAGAATGGCCCATTTACAGATAAAAAGCACCATCCTGCTTCTGCAACAAACCCTGGGGGCACAGGTGAAACTTCTATTAAATTAAAAACATTGCTACCCGATCAGCAGCCATTGGTAATATTAAATGGAAAAGAGATAGCACATATTGAAATGAATAAAATAAATCCTAATAATATTGAAGCAATAGATGTGTTTAAAGGTGAGGCGGCAGTGAAAAAATATGGCGCTGCAAAAACAGCAAATGGCGTAATTGAGATTACAACAAAAACTAAAAATAATATTTACCTGCAAAGCCCGCCTATTATTCCTTCTGAAAAACAACAGATTGGAAACGAAAAAATATTTACCAAAGTAGAATATGAAGCTGAGTTTCCGGGTGGCTCATCTTCCTGGATAGCCTATCTAAGAAAAAATCTTAATGCTACTATGCCTGTAGATGAAGGTTGGTCTGAAGGTACTTTTACAGTTATCATCAGATTTATTGTAGCAAAAGATGGAAGTATAAGCGATGTGATTGCAGAAAATTATACCGGTTCTAAAACCGCACAAATGTGTATAGACTTAATAAAAAATGGGCCTAAGTGGAAATCTGCCAAACAAAATGGCCGGATAGTAACCTCATACAAAAAACAACCCCTCACTTTTGTAGTTGCAGAACAATAAAAAACAGCTCAACAAAATATTTACAGAGAAGATATCTTTTAAAAGAGTCTTCTCTTTTTTTTCAACGAAACAGAAGGGTAAAAATTGTAAATCCCTTCACTTATTTGAAGGCTTTTTTTATAAACAAAGATTTATCTTCATCCCAAATTTTTATCCATGTTAAAACGCATTAGCTTTTTATTCTTGTACCTGTCTGCTTTTTACTACAGTCCGTTTGCTCAAAGCAATGGCTTGCTTCCGCTTACCGGCATACAGTATTTTAATGAAGGTATATGGGCAAAATATGTAGATGTCAGCATTGATGGTTCTATGCTTATGAGCAACCGCATACCGGCCAATAAAGAATTTGTTATTACCCTTCAACTGCCCACCGGCCTCACAGAAGACGCTGCAAAAAAAGTTTATCCCGCAGCAGAAGTCATTTTTTTATCTGCAAAAAAACAAACCCTGGCCACCATAAATAATGTGCTAAAAGAAAATGAGAAAACGGGTTTTGCTGTAAACAACAACAGGGATATTACTTTTAAATTAAACCTGCGCAGTGAGTGGCTTAAAAACGAAATGGAATGTATAATACAGATCCGCTGTTACGATTTAAAAAGTAAAAAACAACTCCGCTTATATTTTCCGGTAAGTATAGCTGCAGCCACAGAGCCGCTTGCTGTTTCAAAATTAAGCACATCTATAAAAACATCCGGCCAATCTTTGGGCATGAGCAATGCCCTTAAAATGAACAACGCAGAAATAATGATAGATACCAACATAAGAGTGGCTCCAAAAAATGCTTACCTCAGTATCGACATACCCAATATTACCGGTACTACCATGACAGAAGTGCTGAGTGGTAAAAACAGTTTTTGGGTGTATGATAAAAACATGAACGAAATAAAAATTGCAGATAAGCTATTAAAAAAAGTGGGAGGTTCTATGGAAGATAATTTGGTTAACTACACTTTAAAAATTCCTTTCCGTTTAAAAACAGCTGCACAAAATGGTTATACCATCCGCTTTCGCTGGGAAAGCAGCGACAGAAAAAAAATAATAGATATCGTAACCTCAAAATAAAAATGGACAGTATAAAAATAAATTTTTACTGATACGATCCATTTTCAATTCTATCCATCAATAAATTACTATACATCCTTTTCCATTCACCTTTCACCTTTGACTTATTGACTTATTAACCTAATGACAACTGATCAATAAAATTATCGCCTATTTCAACACCTCCGCCAGCTTAGCTTCCAGCGCAGGGCCACGCAAATTTTTACCCACTACATTTCCCTGGGGATCTAATAAAAAACTTTGTGGAATACTGAATATTTCAAATTGCTGCGATACTGCATTGTTCCATCCTTTAAGATCACTCACATGTGTCCATGCCAGGCCATCTGCATTAATGGCCTGCAGCCATGGCTCTTTATTTTTATCTAATGAAACGCCCAGTACTGTAAAGTTTTTATTTTTATATTTTTGATAAGTAGCTACAATATTAGGATTCTCCTGCCGGCACGGACCACACCAGCTTGCCCAAAAATCTACCAGCACATATTTCCCTTTAAAAGAAGAAAGGCTTACCGTATTTCCTGCCGTATCTGCCTGCGAAAAATTGCCCAGAGGTTTACCAATGGGAAATTTTTTATTCTCTTTTATGAGTGTTGCAAGATAGGCGCCGATAGAAGCTTTTTGTGTAGCATCCGGCAGTTTGTTGTACATGTCTTCCAGTTTGTCATTGTCTGATGTAAGCTGGTGATACCGGTATATAGCCAGGGGAGTAATATATGAGTTGGGATTTTTACTGATGAATTTTTCAAAATCATTTGCAGCATTTTTTTTGGTTGCTTCATCAGCAAAACCTGGCCCTGCCAAAAGCTGCTCATAAGGTTTGGCTATTTTATTAAACGCCACAAAATCGTTATGAGATACAGAACCTTTTACTTCAGCCTTTTCAAAAGATTCCTTTTGGGTGTTAATGGTGATATTACTGTTATCTAAAAAAATACTCAGGTAAGGCGGCTGGCTGTTTATGGCCAGTATTCTAAAATCGGGCGAAGGCAATTTTCCTTTGATAGAAAATTTTCCGGCTACAATTTTTCCGCTGGCTTCAGGCGCACCCGTGTTTGGATTAAGCAAATCAATTGAAGTATTATCCGGGTAGCCGGTAACCGTACCGGATATTAAAAATTCATCAGCGGCTTTTACAGCAATTGTTTT
>JAYVGA010000217.1:0-6138 GCA_043772635.1 Chitinophagaceae bacterium | reverse complement strand
ACACAGGTGCATGGTTTTACAGAAGGCCGCCCGGTTATTTACGAAACAAATTTATTAAGCTATATAGCCAATCCCAAAGCGGTACTGGCAGAGCCCACACACGAAAGGGCCATGCTTACCCCGGAAGGAAAAACAGATTTTGTAAAGGATGGTACTATGTATCCCGACTTTGTAAAACCAGGTATTAAGTGGGGCATGAGCATAGACCTGAATACCTGTACCGGTTGCAGCGCCTGCGTTGTGGCCTGTACTGCAGAAAACAATGTAAGTGTAGTAGGTAAAATACAGGTGCAGCGTGCACATGAAATGCATTGGCTGCGTATTGACCGTTATTTTACCGGCGATTTGCAAAACCCTGATGTGGTTTTTCAACCCATGCTTTGCCAGCATTGCGATAACGCACCCTGCGAAAACGTTTGCCCGGTGGCCGCTACCAATCACAGCAGCGAAGGCCTGAATCAAATGACTTATAACCGTTGTATTGGTACAAGATATTGTGCTAATAACTGCCCTTATAAAGTGCGTAGGTTTAACTGGTTGGATTACAACGGATCTGATAGTTTTAAAGACAACCAGAAAACGCTGATTGGCCTGGATATGGATGAAGTGGTAAACCATATGAATGATGATTTAACAAGGATGGTATTAAACCCTGATGTTACCGTTCGTGGCCGTGGTGTAATAGAAAAATGTTCTTTTTGTGTGCAACGCCTGCAGGAAACTAAACTGGAAGCAAAAAAACAACAGGACCCCACATTGGTGCGCAATGTAAAAACAGCATGTATGCAGGCTTGCCCTACCAATGCCATTGCTTTTGGAAATGTAAACGATAAAGAAAGTGAAGTAAGCAAAGCAAGACTGGATGATAGCCGTAATTTTTATGTGCTGGAGCAGCTGCACGTATTGCCCAACGTAAGTTACCTGGCCAAGATAAGAAATACCGACAGGCATATTGGGGTGGAAGAAGAACAGCATGGGGAAAAGAAAGAAGAAACGAAGAAAGAAGAAAAGGCGCACTCATAATAATATCGGATTTTGAATATCGAATTTGGGGTATCGAATATTTTTTGATGCAGACAACATTCCAAATTCGACATTTTAAAATTCGAGATAAAATAAAAAGATGAGTTGGTAAAAGCTGAATAAAAAATAAAAAGCTGAAATGCTTAATTAATAATGTTGAAATTAAAACCAATGCCTGGCCTCCCTCTCTTTTGGAGAGGGAATGAGGGTGAGGCCGCTTAAAAACAGATATGTCATTACTCAAATACGAATCGCAACAAAGGGAACCGCTGGTAGATGGTAACAAGGATTATCACCAGATTACGGAAGATATTATTGGCCCCATTGAGATGAAGCCCAGCAGGCTTTGGTACATTGGTTTTTACATCAGTGTAGCATTGCTGTTGTTTGGGGTATACAGTGTTTACCGGGAAGTTACTTATGGTATTGGCCAGTGGAATCTTAATAAAACTATTGGATGGGGTTGGGATATTACCAACTTTGTGTGGTGGGTAGGTATTGGTCATGCGGGTACTTTAATATCGGCCATTCTTTTACTTTTCCGCCAGGGATGGAGAACGGGCGTGAACCGTGCAGCAGAAGCGATGACTATTTTTGCGGTAATGTGTGCAGGCCAGTTTCCGATATGGCATATGGGCCGGGTATGGATGGCGTTTTTTGTATTGCCTTATCCAAACAGCCGTGGCCCTTTATGGGTAAACTTTAACTCCCCATTATTGTGGGATGTATTTGCCATATCTACTTATTTTACGGTATCATTATTATTCTGGTATTCTGGTTTACTACCCGACCTGGCAACAGTAAGAGACAGGGCAAAAACAAAACTAAGAAAACTGCTTTATGGTATGGCTTCTTTTGGATGGACGGGTAGTACCAAACACTGGCAACGGCACGAATCTCTTTCATTGGTGCTGGCAGGTTTAAGTACACCACTTGTTTTATCTGTACACACCATTGTATCTTTCGACTTTGCAACTTCTATTGTACCAGGCTGGCATACTACCATCTTCCCTCCTTATTTTGTGGCGGGTGCTATCTTCTCTGGTTTTGCTATGGTGCAAACGCTGTTGATTGTGGTAAGAAAAGTAATGAACCTGCAGGATTATATTACCCTTGGGCATATTGAAGCCATGAACAAAGTAATTGTACTTACTGGTAGTATTGTAGGTTGTGCTTATTTAACCGAATTGTTTATTGCATGGTATGGCCAAAACCCTTACGAGTGGTGGGCTTTCAGCCAAAACAGGGCAAATATATTCAGCCCGTATGGCTGGAGTTACTGGCTGATGATGTTCTGTAACGTGGTGAGTCCACAATTGTTCTGGAGCAGAAAATTAAGAAGAAATATTGCGGTTACTTTCTTTATGAGTATTATCGTAAACATAGGAATGTGGTATGAGCGTTTTGTAATTATTGTTACATCGGTTTACCGGGATTATTTGCCATCAAGCTGGAGTACTTATTACAGCCCCAGCATTTACGAAATTGGTTTTTACCTCGGTACTTTCGGATTGTTCTTTACCTGTTTCTTCCTGTTTGCAAAATATTTCCCGGTTATTGCGGTGGCAGAAATTAAAGCTATCTTAAAAACCAGCGGAGAAAATTACAAAGGCAAGATGACGGATATAGAAAAAGCAGATGCAGAGAAGTTTTATATTGATAAGGTAGAGCATGCGCACTAAAGACGGCTGTTAGCTATTAGCTTTTAGCTATAAGCAAAGCAGTTTATGAAGTTCAGAAATTGTAAAGGATATACTAATTTATAAAAAAGCTAATAGTTAACAGCTATCAGCTAAAAGCTCAACATATGGCTGACGGAATTAAAAAATTTGTAGTAGGCTCGTTTGAAGATGAAGCGGTACTGTTTCCTGCAGTAAAAAATGTACGGAAGGCGGGGTATAAAATTCATGATGTCTATACACCATTCCCGGTGCATGGGTTAGATCATGCCATGGGTATAAGGGAAACAAGCCTTCATACAGCAGGATTTATTTATGCCATTATGGGTACTACCACGGCACTTACTTTTATGAGCTGGGTATTTACCAAAGACTGGCCATTGAACATAGGCGGTAAACCGCATTTTGCATTGCCGGCCTGGATACCCATTACATTTGAGTTAACCGTGTTGTTTTCTGCTGTGGGCATGGTGCTTACTTTTTGTTACCTGTGCAACCTTGCACCCTTTGTAAAAAAGCATCATTTTAATTTGCGCTCTACCGACGATTTATTTACCATGGTAATAGAGTGTACCGATAAAACGGATGATACTGCGGTACAAAATTTTTTACAAAACGCAGGAGCCCGGGATGTAAATGTGCAGGTGGCAGAAACAGGATGGTGGATTGGCCGCTATGATAAAGAACAGAAATTGTACAGGAATGAGAAAGGATATTGAGCCCCCTGCCCCTGAAGGGGAAATGAACAGTAAAATTTAATAGAAGATATAAGCATATTGACCTTAAAAGATTTTAAAAAAGGATGAAAAAAGTTATAACAATATCGGTGATTATACTGGCGGTTACACTTGCAATAAGCAGTTGTAAAGACAAACGCAATCCAGGTACAGTGTATATGCCGGATATGGCTTACAGCCGCACTTTTGAAACTTATGCTCAACTGGACTCTTTAAAATTTACCAGTGATTTAAATAACAAAGGCGGCAACAAAATTTTTTTTAATGAAATGCCCGCAGCCGGTACTATTAAAAGAGGAGAGTTGTATCCTTATACCTTGCCAAACGACAGTAATGGGTATGCTATGAGCGCTGCAGTACCAAACCCCATTGATTTTATGACTGGTGCCGAACTGGGTGAGGCTGGTAGATTATACAATATTAACTGTGGTATTTGCCATGGCGAAAAAGGTCAGGCCAACGGCCCTCTTTCTGCTAAAATAGGCGCTATAGCAAACCTTACACTAGATCAATATAAAATAATGAAAGATGGCACTATGTTTCATTCTATTACTTATGGCAAAAATAATATGGGTAGTTATGCCTCGCAATTAAGCCGTAAACAACGCTGGATGGTAATTAAATATGTAAGAACTTTGCAGGGGCCTGCAACTGCAGCAGTAGCAGCAGACAGTTCAGCAAAAACAAAACCTGCAGACAGCACTGCTGCAATAAAAAAATAAGATTAATAAACAGGATCAAAAGAATAACAGAAAATACAAACAATAAAAATTATAACAGCTGGGCTTTTAGATTTTAAAAAAGAAAGCTCATCATCACACAAATATTTTTTTAATGGAACATCGTTTTGAATTACCGGCCAGTTATAAAAAATGGACATGGGGATTAATTATTGCCGGGCTCATAGCCCTGTTGTATGGCTTTATCATGTTTCATCCTTTTGCGCATGCGGGCCATGGCGAAAATATTAACAGCACCCGTTTTTGGGCGGTGTTATTACAAAACAGTGTGTATTGGTTGCTGGTAGTAAATGCGGCAATGTTTTTTATATGCGTTACTACCATGGCCATGGGCGGCTGGCAAATTGCTTTTCGCCGTGTGCCGGAAGCTATTTCAAGCGCAGTACCTGTACTGGGTATTATTACTTTTGTAATTTTAATGGCCATAGTGTTTGGGCACCGTACAGACATTTATCATTGGTTAGATACGGATGCAGTAGCCAACGATAAAATTTTAAAAGGTAAAAGCGGTTTTTTAAACCCAACTTTTTTCACCATATGTTCTGTTTTAAGTATTGGTCTCTGGTGGTTGCTCGGTAAAAAAATGAGAACCCTCAGCCTGCAAACGGACGAAGCGCCAATGGATTATGAAACCGGGAAAAAATGGATATGGAACAATACAGTTTGGGCTTCTTTATTTACGGTAGTGTTTGGTCTTACAGTTGCATCTACTATGCCATGGTTATGGTTAATGAGTATTGATCCTCATTGGTACAGCACTATGTATAGCTGGTACACTTTTGCAAGTACTTTTGTATCCGGCCTTTCTCTTATAGCCATTTTTGTTATTTATTTAAAAAACAATAACCAGTTGCCATATGTTACAGATGAGCACCTGCACGATTTAGGTAAATTTATGTTTGCCTTCTCCGTTTTCTGGACCTACCTGTGGTTTTCGCAATACATGCTTATATGGTACAGTAACCAGCCAGAAGAAACAAGGTATTTTGTTGATAGAATTGGTACAGCCACAGAGCCTGGAGCATACAAAGGAATTTTCTTCTTTAATCTTATCGTAAATTTTCTTTGTCCTTTATTAATATTAATGAAAAAAGGAACTAAGAGAAACTGGACGGTGGTTACGTTTATGGCAGTGTTAATAATTTTTGGTCACTGGATAGATTTTTACCAGATGGTAATGCCCGGAACTTTAAGAGACCATGCAGAGCTGATGCCTTTTGAATTTGGAATAGCAGCTTTATTTATTGGTGTAATAATGTGGGCAACCGGCCGTTACCTGGGCAGCCATTCATTGCTGGCAAAAAACCATCCTTTTTTAAAGGAGAGTATGATACATCATACGTAAAGCCCCTCCGCCCCTAAAGGGGAACTAACGATGGAGAGTGAAGATAGAGAAGGTAAAAGTGGATAGAAGGTGAAAATTGAACAAACAGATTTGTTTTTGAGTTAGAATAAAAAGAGATTTATAAAGATAAAATGACCCCGCCTGTTTGAGTGTAAAAGCCCCTTTAGGGGTTGGGGTGATAAATAATAAATTGATATGAAAGAGTTTTTTTTAATAGCCATTGGAGTAATGATTTTTGTAATCATTTTTCAAATTTCTAAAGCAAGTGAGTATGTAAACGTGCTGAAAGGTGAAGAAAAATCACGCAGGCAAAATAATAAGATCAACGCCTTTATGCTCATCAGTTTTCTTATACTTGGGCTTATCGGTGCATGGTATTGCAATGAATTATATTATGGCAAAACACTGTTTCCACAGGGATCTGGTTCTGTAGAAGGCGAGGAAATAGATTGGATGCTTAAAGTTACCATTGCAGTAACAGGTGTGGTATTTGTTATTACGCAGGTATTGTTATTTTGGTTTTCTTATAAGTACCAGGAAACAGATGGTAAAAAAGCATTCTTCTTTCCGCACAATACCAAACTGGAATTAATTTGGACAACAGTACCAGCCAT
>JAYVGA010000216.1:0-6349 GCA_043772635.1 Chitinophagaceae bacterium | reverse complement strand
AAAAAAATGATGCCAGGCAGCGATTATCCTTATACTGTAAGGGTAGTAAGCGATATACTTGAGAGCAATGGTTCATCTTCAATGGCTACAGTTTGTGCTGGTTCCCTTGCTTTAATGGATGCAGGTGTGCCTTTAAGAAAAGCATTAAGTGGTGTAGCAATGGGGCTGATAAAAAAAGGTGAAAATTTTGCTATTCTTACAGATATTTTAGGAGATGAAGATCACCTGGGTGATATGGATTTTAAAGTAACAGGTACTGTAGATGGTATTTGTGGTGTACAGATGGATATAAAGGTTGATGGATTAAGTATGGATATTATGAGAGCTGCACTTGCACAGGCCCGCAATGGCCGCCTGCATATTTTGGAAGCTATGAATAAATGCATGCCGGCAGCAAGGGCTGAGGTAAAACCACATGCTCCAAGAATGGTTAAAATAATTATAGACAAAGAATATATAGGCGCAGTGATAGGACCCGGTGGTAAAGTGATTCAGGAAATACAAAGGGAAACTGGTGCTACTGTAAATATTGAAGAAGTAAACAACCAGGGCGAAGTAAGTATCTTCTCTAAAGAAAAAGCCGGATTGGAAAAAGCATTGGCCTGGATTAATGGATTGGTAGCCACACCTGTAGTAGGCGATGTATATGAAGGTACCGTAAAAAGCATTAAAGAGTTTGGAGCTTTTGTAGAATTTTTACCTAAGAAAGAAGGTTTATTGCATATTAGTGAAATAAGCTGGAAGCGCCTGGAAACAATGAACGGTATTTTTAAAGAAGGAGATAAAGTAAAAGTAAAATTGTTGGAAGTAGATGCTAAAACAGGCAAATTTAAACTGAGCCGAAAAGCATTGATGCCAAAACCCGAAGCTCCTCAAAAAACACAGCCTGACAATCAATAATTTTTAAAGAAATACAGTAGCTGCCCTTTTTTGAAGGGCAGTTTTTTTTTACAATACATCTACAGAGTATGAATAATTATACATCAGTTAGCTTTAAAACAAGTAAAGAACAAACTGCTATCATTACTGCTATGCTCATGGATATGGGCTATGAGGGCGTAGAAGAAAAGGATGATGAAACCATGGCATTTATTGCTGAAAAAGATTTTGATGAAGACGAACTGAAAACAATTTTTGAAAAATTTGATGTTGAATATTCTTTAAAAAGCATTGAGCAGCAAAACTGGAATGCATCCTGGGAGAGCAGCTTTGAACCCGTGCTGGTAAATGATTTTGCAGTAATACGTGCTGCTTTTCATACCCCCATACCCGGTGTTGTACACGATATTATCATTACACCTAAAATGAGTTTTGGTACTGGCCACCATGCCACTACTTTTTTAATGATACAGGAAATGGGGTTACTTAATTTTAAAGATAAATCTGTAATTGATTTTGGAACCGGTACAGGAGTACTGGCCATACTTGCAGAAAAAATGGGAGCAAAAGAAATACTGGCAATAGACAATGATGAATGGAGCATAAATAATGCAAAAGAAAATATAGCGGCCAATAATTGTAATAAAATTGTATTACAAAAAGAAGATGAAATGATTGCAGATAAAAAGGTCGCTATCATCCTGGCTAATATAAACCTTAATGTTATTATTGCAAATATAACCCGCATTAAAGAGGCATGTTTTTCGGAAACCAATATACTTTTAAGCGGTTTACTTATCCAGGATAAAAAGCAGATTACAGATGTACTATCTAAAAACGGCTTTAAAATATTAAAATATATAAATAAAAATAACTGGATGGCTATATTAACTAAAATGCAATAGCACATACTTAGCATATCAAATTAACGTTAGCTACTGGGATATTTTTCCTTATTTTTGTTCTCCACTAAAGATCACCAATGAAAGAATTAATTCTTATAGCGTGTGCATATTTAATTGGTTCAATTCCTACAGCATTAATCATCAGCAGAAGGATTTTTGGTATTGATATCAGGGAATATGGCAGCGGCAATATGGGCGCTACCAATACTTTCAGGGTATTGGGTTCTAAGTATGGAACTATAGTAATGGTAGTAGATATTTTAAAAGGCGTAATTGCTTCTTCTCTTTATACTTTTTTATCTTTTTATACAGGCAACGAATTAGAACGCACCAATTTTATTATTGGTCTGGGTATGGCTGCAGTTATAGGGCATATATTCCCCATTTGGGCCAACTTTAAAGGGGGCAAAGGTGTGGCCACATTATTTGGTATGGTACTGGCCATGCAGCCAGTAGTAGCTATAAGTTGTGTGGGTGTGTTTATTTTTGTTTTGTATTTAACCCGTTACGTTTCTCTAAGTTCTATATTAGCAGCATTAATGTTGCCTATTTGTGTGCTTTGGATATGGAACGAGCATGAAGTGTTATACAGAATATTTACTTTACTGGTAGCCTTTTTAGTGGTACTTACACATCAAAAAAATATAGGTCGTTTACTTAGAGGTGTAGAAAGCAGGATACCCATCCTTAAACACCGGGATAGAAGAAAGAGCCGCAGAAGAGGCGAAGACTAAACTCCATTTATTTTTCCTTATGAATTTTTGGTATGGCTATTGTTTTAACTGAGTATAACTAATACTCTAAACAATGAACAAACTTTTAATTTTACTTGCAGCCATTCCGCTGGCACAGTCATGCAGTACAAATGCAGTAACAGGCAGAAAACAACTTCAATTATTTCCAGAATCAACTTTACAACAGGAAGCCGTATCTCAGTATCAATCTTTTTTGAGTGAGAATAAAGTAATAAGCCAGAATAACAGCAGGGATGCAGAAATGGTGAGAAGGGTAGGTGGCCGGATAGCTTCTGCAATTACAAGTTATTACAGTAAAAGAGCACAACCCGTTGATTTTAGCGGTTACAAATGGGAGTTTAACCTTGTAGAAAATAAAGAAGTAAACGCATGGTGTATGCCAGGTGGTAAAGTAGTAGTGTATTCTGGCTTGTTGCCTGTTACACAAAACGAAGCAGCGCTTGCTGTGGTACTTGCCCATGAAATTACCCATGCCATTGCACAACACGGTAATGAACGCATGAGCCAGGTGGCAATTGCCCAGGGATTACAGGTAGCAGGTAATATTTTTACTCAAAATAAACCCCAGGCAAATTCAATTTTTAATAATATTTATGGCCCGGCAGCTTCAGTAGGTGCATTACTGCCCAATTCCCGTAAACAGGAATATGAAGCAGACAGGTATGGTTTAATATTTACTGCTATGGCAGGTTATAATCCCCGTGAGGCAGTACCTTTTTGGGAAAGAATGGCGGCTGCAAGCCAGGGAAATAAGCCACCCACGCTACTTTCTTCTCACCCATCAGATGAAAACAGGATTGCCCAAATAAAAAAATATTTACCAGAGGCACTCACTTATTACAAGCCAATCAGGAAGTAATACATGTGATATATCTTTTAAAACAAGAAAACTCTGCACTTTTGCAGAGTTTTTTTGTTTTAAATTTTTAAAAGAGCCATGAATATCGTAATTTTGCACTCTGTTATAAGCTTTCCTTCATTTGCATATTTGTTTAACCCTTATATGTCTCCGCTGAATGATAGCTCTTCCTTTCATAATTTTAAACACTAAGCAATACTATGGCATTAGAAACTATGTTTGAAAAATTACAGCTAACAGACGAAAGATACCTTCTTATTCAGGGTATTCCTTCTACAATTGAAAAGCAGTTTTCCAAAGTGAATTTTTGCAAAAGTGTAACTCCCCTTTTAAGAAACAGAAAAATAGATTTTGCATTGGTGTTTGCTGTAAGCAGAAAACAATTAACTGCTATTGTTGATGATGTTGCGCCTGCCCTGCAGGACGAGGGAAAATTTTGGGTAGCTTATCCAAAGTTATCTGCAAAAATAGCAAGCGATTTATGCCGGGATGTAAACTGGGATATGATTGCCCATCACGGCTATGAGCCAGAATGCCAGGTTGTACTGGACAATGTTTGGAGTGCTATGAAATTTAAAAAAATAGCCATTAAGCCTCAAATGGCAACCCGCAGTAAAAGACTTTCTGCTGTGGCAGTTTAAGCTTAGAAAATATTTAAAAATGGTTTTGCCGCAGATTCGCAGATTTAATCTTCGAATCTGCGGCATTTTATTTCATAAAAATTCAGCAGCAAAAGCATTTAAGCTAAAATTTAAAGAGCTTATTTTTTAAAAAAAATTATTTGTAAATAACTGTACCCAGGTGCCGGGTAAGTAATATTTCCATTTGCTTTAAAGCCTGGTGCGTTTGCAAAAATATTATCTGGTCTTCGGATGATGTGGCCTGCTGCATTTCCTGCTGGTTTTCTATCATCATCCTTTTAATTTTGCGCAGCTTAAGATAGTTAAGGCTTGAAGAAACTTCTTCTTTAAACAGCTCTTCTCTTGTAGGTATATGGCCTTCATACACTACCTTCCAGTTAGGGCTTATGTCGGTATCGGTTTGCATAAGGTTTATTACCAGGTCTGATATTTCCCTGTTTTCATAATACAAAAAGTTTTTGTCTGTAGGTTGCAGGCCGGTATCATACCATTTTTTATACAGCTCCAGTACATCAAGCAAAATGCGGTTCTCTATCATTTTGTCCAGCTCATTTTCTTCAATTTCGCTAAATAAAAAATCAGCAACTGTTTTGTTTTCGTCCCAGGGTTTAGTACCAAACTCCAGCAAGCTTCTTATCATGGCTCTTTCGTTTAGTTCATCCCTGTTAAAAAGAAGATCCTCTGCATTGTCCGTCATTTCCTCAGCACCAGTGCTTCCGGTATCTGCATTATCCGGTAACGGTTTAAAGTTTTTGCTTTCTTCTTTAGCAATTTTATCTCTAAGAATTTTATTTACCAGGGCATTTAAACCTGTTTCTTCAATCTTTAATATTTCCGATACCTGTTTTATATAATCCTGCCTGCGGGTAAAATCTTCTGTGCGGTTTATTTTTGCAATAGTTTCTGCAATTTGATTTACTAAAGCAGATTTTTTACTGCTGTCGCCTCCTGCTTCCTTTAGTGCAATTTCCAGTTGAAAAAGAATAAAATCTTTCCTGTTTTTTTGTACAAATTCTTTAAAAGCGTCTGCTCCAATTTTATTTACATAACTGTCCGGGTCTTCGTTATCAGGAATTAATACCAGTTTTACATTAAGCCTTTCTTCCAAAGCAAGATCTAATCCACGCAGTGCCGCCTTAATGCCTGCACTATCTCCATCATAAATAATAGTAAGATTATTACAGTACTTTTTTATAAGCCTTAGTTGATCTGTAGTTAGTGAAGTGCCACCACTGGCCACCACATTTTCTACCCCTGCCTGGTGCAGGCTTACTACATCTGTATATCCTTCTACCAGCAGGCATTCATCTGCTTTATCAATGGCCATGCGGGCAAAATAAGAACCATACAGGATTTTACTTTTTATGTAGATTTCATTTTCCGGAGTATTAATATATTTGGGAGCCTTATCATTTTTTTTAATTATCCTTGCGCCAAATCCTGCTATTTTACCCGCAGGATTATGAATAGGAAAAATAATGCGGCCACGGTAATTGTCCTGGTACTTATCATCTCTTTGTGTAACCAGGCCCGTTTTAATTAATAGGTCGGAATTATATTGTGCTGCAATAGCCGCACTCGTAAAAGCATCCCTTGCTTCGGGATTATAACCTAACTGAAATTTTTTGATAATGTCTTCTCTAAACCCTCTTTCTTTTAAATAACTCAAAGCAATATCCTGGCCCTCATCTGTATTTAAAAGGATATTACTAAAAAACTGTTGTGCAAAGGCATTTACAATAAATAAACTTTCAGAAATCTGCTGCTGCAGTTTCAGCTCCGGGCTCATGGCCGTTTCTTCAATCTCTATATTGTATTTATTAGCCAGCCAGCGAAGCGCTTCTACATAACTGTATTTTTCTACATCCATCAAAAAACTAATGCTGTTGCCACTTTTGCCACAACCAAAACATTTATAAATTTCCTTGGTAGGAGATACGGTAAAAGAAGGTGACTTTTCGTTGTGAAAAGGGCAAAGACCCAGGTAGTTGGCGCCTCTTTTTTTTAGTTTTACGTAAGTGCCTACAATATCAAGAATATCTACCTGGTTCTGTATTTTTTGTATGGTTTCCTGGCTTATCAAGTTGTTAAAATAAGCTATAAAATTAAGAACAATCTGCGATTGTTGGGGAGATAACAAATTTTATGATGCTGTGGCACAGTTTATGAAAATAAGAAGAGGAATTAATCACATAATTTATAATAAACGAATATCTTTAATCCCACAAATTTAAAAAACTACCATGACAAAAATTTCTATTGCATTACTCTTACTGGTTTTTAGCTTTTCAGGTATGGCTCAAAGCCTTG
>JAYVGA010000215.1:0-11293 GCA_043772635.1 Chitinophagaceae bacterium | reverse complement strand
AAATCTACCCCCTAAAAAATAAAAAAGTGACAACAATTTTAGTTGATGCCACCCAATATCAAAAATTATTTTTCTTTTTCAGGGAGACCCTATTTATTTCATTAAGCCTTCTCCCCTATTGCATGATAGTATGGGGATGCAGGACTTACTACAATATTTTTTAAGCCACTTCGCTCCATCAATTCGATGACTTCCTGTTTAGAAAAGCGCTGTTCTAGTGTTGTACCAAACCTGTCAAGTGTATCGTTCCTTATAATAAAAAAGGATTTGTATGCATAGTCTGACAACGGAATTTTTTTGGCCAGTTTTTTAAAACCCAGTGCAGAAAACAGCCGGCTTAAAAATACGAAAGGCATATAGAGTACAACGGCCAGCACATCACATACTGTGCGTTTTAAACCGGGAGAGAGACGACTAACTAGCTTGCGCAATAAATTGCTTAACCAAAATAGCGCATCAAATACAATTCCTTTATTTTCCACCTTGTAATAAAGATAACAATAGAAATAACCGCCTTTCTTAATCTTTTTAACGCAATCTATCATCGCATTCTGGGTATTGGGTATATGATGCAATACACCAATACTCATTGCAAAATCAAAGGTTTCATCGTTAAAAGGGATCGTTTCCACAGATGCTTTGGTTATTCTTACATTTTTTACATCTTTTAAAAGTTCATCAGCCGCATAAACTGCGTCACTCGGATCTAAAGCTTCAATAAATCCAATCTTATCTGAGAGAGACTTGGTCCACCTGCCAGTTCCGCAGCCAATATCCAAACCGTAGGTATTTTTATTAACTATTTTTTCATTTAAAATATCAAAATACATGACGGCACCAGACCGAATTTCTTCGTCTGAATAGTCTTTGAACTTTAGCCACTCCTCACCAAAGGTTTTTACCACTTCTGCATCTATATTTTTTCCATCAGTAGAAAAAATACTGATACTCCTGTTTTTAGTTTTTATTACCTGTATAGGAGTTTTATTGTAGGATTGTTTCATAATTTAATTTGGTTGGCAAAAGTATAAGATAATCTGTTTAATATCCCATTTACTAAAAAAAAGGTATGAGCAGCTTGTATTCATATCTGATTAAATTTTTATCTTTTTTTGATAATTTAGGTTAAGAAGATGCTTTATGAAAGATAATCCGGCGAAGTTGTTTTTAGTTGGGTTAGGGTTTTTCGTATTTTCGCCCCGTTAAAAAATTTTATGCACACCATCCTCATCACCGGCGGAGCCGGCTTCATCGGCTCACACCTTACCAGGTTATTTGTTACCAAATACCCACAGTACAAAATTGTAAATCTTGATGCACTTACCTACGCAGGTAACTTAAACAATTTAAGAGATGTAGAAAGTGCCTCTAATTATATTTTTATAAAGGGAGATATAACTGATATGCCTTTGGTGCAGCAACTCTTTGCCCAGCACCAGTTTACTGCTGTGCTGCATTGTGCGGCCGAAAGCCATGTAGACAGGTCCATTACAGATCCGCTGGCATTTGTACGCACCAATGTAATGGGCACTTCAACCCTGCTGCTGGCGGCAAAAGAAAGCTGGAAGGGAGAGTATCCCAATAAATTATTTTATCATATCTCTACAGATGAAGTGTATGGTTCTCTTGGCGAAACGGGTTTTTTTTATGAAGACACTGCCTACGATCCCCGAAGCCCTTACTCTGCATCCAAAGCATCATCCGATCATTTTGTGCGGGCATTTTATCATACTTATGGCCTTCCTGTAAAAATATCCAACTGCAGTAATAATTATGGCCCCTATCATTTTCCGGAAAAATTAATACCTCTCAGCATAAATAATATCATCAATAATAAACCGTTGCCCATTTATGGCAAAGGAGAAAATATAAGAGACTGGTTATTTGTAGAGGATCATGCAAAAGCCATTGATCTTATTTTTCATAAAGGAAAGACCGGAGAAACCTACAATATTGGAGGGCATAACGAATGGACTAATATTGATCTTATAATAGAATTGTGCAGGCAGATGGATATAAAGCTGAAAAGGGAAAAAGGGACATCTGAAAAACTCATCACGTTTGTAAAAGACAGGGCAGGGCACGATTTACGCTATGCTATTGACGCTACCAAATTAAAAAATGATTTAGGCTGGATGCCATCTTTACAATTTGAAGAAGGAATCTCCCGTACTATTGACTGGTACCTGAATAACCAGGATTGGCTGAATGACGTAGCGAGTGGTCACTATGCAGCATATTACGATGAACAATATGGTGGTGGGGTTTAGGCGTTTAGAGCCTTAGGTGTTTAGAGGTTTAGGCGTATAGGGTTTAGAATACAAAATTTATTCATCTTTAAATTTAATTGGTATGAAAATTTATTCATTTGAAAAATTAGATTGTTGGCAAAATGCAAGGCAGTTAGCAATTTGGACTTACCAATCAACTAAACTTTTTCCCGAAGGTGAAAAATTTGGCCTTGTGAGTCAGATGCGCCGTTCAGCTATTTCAATTGCTTCAAATATTGCAGAGGGAACTTCTCGTAAAACAGCAAAAGATCAGGCCCGCTTTAGTACAATTGCTTACAGCAGTACTATCGAATTATTAAATGATTTAATTATAACCCACGATCTTACATTTTTATCAACAGAACTATATGAACAGGGAAGAGAGATGATAGAAAAGCAAACTCTCTTAATTTCCGGGTTAAGAAAATCTCAACAAAAATCCAGGTTTCTTTCTTTTCTAAACTTTCTAAACCTCTAAACTTTCTAAATCTCTAAACTTTCTAAACGTCTAAACGTCTAAACGTCTAAACTTCTAAACGCTTCAAATGAAAGGAATTATTCTCGCCGGTGGCTCCGGCACAAGGCTTTATCCCATTACCATGGGAATTAGTAAACAGCTAATGCCTATTTATGATAAACCTATGATCTATTATCCCCTTAGCACTTTAATGCTTGCAGGTATAAAAGACATATTAATCATTACCACGCCAGATGATCAATCGCAATTTATGCGCCTGCTGGGCAATGGCAGTAAATGGGGTTGTAATATACAATATGCAAAACAGGAATTGCCAAACGGGCTTGCCCAGGCTTTTGTAATTGGAGAAGAATTTATTGGTAATGATAGTGTAGCATTAGTACTGGGCGACAATATATTTTACGGAAGTGGTTTTAGTAAATTATTACATCAGGCGGCTCACCCTGATGGTGCTGTTATTTTTGCCTACCCGGTTAGCGATCCGGAAAGATATGGTGTGGTGGAGTTTGACGATAGTTTTACCGCACTTAGCCTGGAAGAAAAGCCTGAAAAACCCAAAAGTAATTATGCAGTACCAGGTTTATACTTTTACGATAACAGCGTGGTGCAAATAGCAAAAGAACTTAAGCCTGGTGCCCGTGGCGAATATGAAATAACAGATGTAAATAAAATATACCTGCAAAATAAAAACCTGCATGTGGTCGTTTTAGACCGTGGTTTTGCCTGGCTCGATACCGGTACTTTTGATTCCCTCAGCGATGCCAGTGAATATGTGAGGGTGATTGAAAAAAGACAGGGCCTTAAAATTGGCTGCCCTGAGGAGATAGCATGGAGAAAAGGATTTATAACCAAAGAACAATTGCAGGCACTGGCAGAGGAGCTTAAAAAAAGTGGCTATGGAGAATACCTGAAAAAAATTATATAAGCATTTAATTTGTTTTATTTTGCATGGTATAATACTAAACTTCTAATAAAATATGTATAAACAGCCATACCTCATTAATTTTCCAAGAATTGGCAATACAATGGAAGGTTATATTTCAGTTTCTGAAAATGTTACTTTACCCTTTGAAGTAAACAGGGTTTACTGGACATATTATACACCAGAAAGTATACGAAGAGGTGGGCATGCACACCATGCATTAGAACAGATACTGGTAGCCGTTTCCGGGAAAATAATTGTAGAAACTGAAATGCCGGGAGGCAATAAGGAAAGATTTATACTGGAAGCACCTAATGTAGGCTTGCTATTACCAAAATACTGCTGGCATATTATGCAATACACTCATAGCTCGGTGCAAATGTGCATTGCCAATATAGCTTACGAAGAAAAAGATTATATAAGAGACTACGACGAATTTAAAAAAATAAAATAAATGATTCATCCCTCTGCAGATGTGCAAACGGTTAATATAGGAGAAGGCACAACTGTTTGGCAATTTGCTGTTATTTTAGCGGGTGCTGTTTTAGGTAATAACTGTAATATTAATTGCCATACTTTTATTGAGAATGATGTGCGGATTGGAGATAGAGTAACCATAAAAAGCGGTGTTTACTTATGGGATGGAATTCATATAGCAGATGATGTGTTTATAGGACCGGGCGTAAGTTTTACCAACGATAAATACCCAAGATCTAAAATGTATCCCCAACAATTTCAATTAACAGAAATAAACAGGGCAGTATCTATTGGGGCCAATGCCACTATATTGGGCGGAATAAAAATTGGAGAATATGCAATGATAGGGGCGGGTGCTGTTGTTACCAAAGATGTTCCTGCATTTGCGCTTGTGTATGGTAACCCTGCAAAGGTTATGGGTAAAGTAAATGCCAAAGGAGAAATAATAGAAAAATATAAACCGGGATGATTGAATTTTTAAATATAAAAGCAATAACCCAGCGAAGTAAAAAGGAACTGATGCAGGCATTTGAAGAAGTGCTGGATTCTGGCTGGTTTATTATGGGCAATGCACTTAAAAAATTTGAACAGGAGTTTGCTGCTTACTGTGGCACCAAATATTGCATTGGGGTGGCTAATGGGTTAGATGCATTGATATTAATATTAGAGGGCTACAAACAAATGGGGTTTATAAAGGATGGAGACGAAGTACTCGTTCCATCCAATACTTATATAGCAAGCATTTTAGCGGTATCAAAAGCAGGGCTTAAGCCTGTGCTGGTAGAGCCGGATATGAATACATACTTAATTGATCCTTTAAAAATAGAAGAAAAAATTACGGCAAAAACCCGGGCAATCCTGCCCGTGCATTTATACGGGCAGCTTTGCGATATGAATGCCATATCTGCTATTGCCGCAAAACATAATTTAAAAGTTATTGAAGATAGTGCACAATCGCACGGGGCAGTATTAAATGGTAAAAGAAGTGGCAACCTTGGCCATGCAAGCGGCTTTAGTTTTTATCCAGGAAAAAATTTAGGCGCATTGGGAGATGCAGGTGGGGTAACAACAAACGATGATGAACTTGCAAAAATAATCATGGCTTTACGCAACTATGGATCTCATGTAAAATATGAAAATCTTTACCAGGGTATAAACAGCCGTTTAGACGAAGTGCAGGCTGCGCTGCTTTCTGTAAAATTAAAAGATCTTGATGCAGACAATCAATACAGGCGTACGGTTGCACAATACTATACAGATAATATATCTAACAGCTATATTGATTTACCTTTTAAAAAAGGTAGTAGCGTTACAGAAATAACTGCTCATGTTTGGCATATTTTTGCAGTAAGAACAGCTAACCGAAAAAAATTGCAGGAGTATCTTACTCAAAACGAAATTCAAACCGTTATACATTATCCCATTCCTCCTCATCAGCAGCAGGCATATAAAGAATGGAATAATCTGAGTTTTCCTATTGCAGAAAAAATTCATAACGAAATTATATCATTGCCCATCAGCCCTGTTATGGACGAAACAGCATATAAAAAAGTGGTAGAAGTTATTAATGCCTACCTTTCTTAAAGTAAAAAAATGTTCTCAATTTTATCTGTTTAAAAAACAACAACATAGAATTTTTATAGGTAATTATATTAAACTTTGATAAGTAGGCGTCTGAAAAACTGACCAGCCAATTATGAAATTAATTAAAACAAGTTTTTATACTTCAATATCTACGGCTGTTACTTTTATTAGCGGGTTTATAGTTACAAAATTTGTTGCTGTAAAAATTGGTCCGGCAGGTATTAGTTATGTTGGCCAGTATCAAAACATCATAGCTATAATGGCCATGTTTTCTACCCTGGCCATTACCAGCGGTGTTGTAAAATATCTTGCAGAGCATAAGGAAGATCATAAAAAAAAAGAGCAGGTTATCAGCACGGCCTTTATAATTATTTTAATTTGTTCCGGTATCATTTCTTTCTTCGTATTTTCTGCAAATAAATTTTTATCCAACACGGTTTTTAGCAGCAGTAACTTTGCTGATGTTTTCTTTTTATATGGTTTTTTTGTAACCATACTTGCGCTTAACTCTTTAATTGCATCTGTTTACAACGGTTTAAAAAAAATAAAATATTTAACTGCAATCAATATAACTGGTTCATTGGCAGGTGTAGTATTTACTGTTCTTTTTGCACATAATATGGGTGTAAAGGGAGTACTTATTGCTAATAATTTTACAGGACTGGTAATCTTTATAATTAATATTGTAATACTTAATAAAAAGAAATTCTTCCAGCTTAAACCAAAGTTTTCAGAGTGGAATTCCTCAACTGCCAAATTATTATTTGGCTTTACTCTCATTGGCATAGTGTCCGGCCTTCTATGGCCCATTACCCAGATATTAATACGAAACAGAATTATAACCGGTTTTTCTGCTACTGAAGCTGGCTGGTGGCAGGCTGTAACCCGTATTTCCGACTACTATCTTTCTTTTATTACAACTGTTTTAAGTATCTATTACATGCCACGGCTATCGGAAATAAAGGATAAGGCAGAATTAAAAAAAGAAATTTTAGATGGCTATAAAATAATATTACCGGTGGTTGCTTTTTTGGCATTACTCATATGGGTTTTTAGAGTGTTAATAGTTAAAATATTATTTACCAATGAGTTTTTACCTATGATACCATTGTTTACTTTTCAGTTACTTGGCGACTTTTTTAAGATAGGTAGTATGTTGCTTGCATATACGCTTATAGCCAAAGCCGATATAAAAATGTTTATTATATCAGAAGTGCTGTTTAGTATATCCCTCGTATTTTTAAGTTATTTCTTTATAGATAAATATGGGATCATTGGTACTACTTATGCATTTTGTATAAACTATGCCTTATACTGGATTATCGTATTTTTTATTACAAAAAAACATTACGTTTCGTAAATAAAACAGGGGGCGTTGGGTTGGAGTTCCGATAATGTAAAATATATAACCAGAAAATATTTGCAGTAACAACCGCCCGACGTTTATAAAACTTTATACAGCAATGTTGGATTTTAATTTATTCAGCACCTGAGTTTATCATTGGCATGTCGTATCTCTTTAAGCTGTAAATATTAAAACATAGTTGGCGGATGACTGAATAAGGAAAAATATGATCGGCGACTGGCGGTATCTTAAATAGATTAAAACTAAATATGAACATTCTTTTTATTCGTGAATTCCCATTAATAGACGGAACCTTCACTTTAATAATCCGATTGGCCGAGAGCATTAAAAAACGTGGGCATCACCCCTATTTTCTTTTTTTAAAAAATAACATTGACCAGGAACTACTCAATAAAATCAGCGGTATAGCTCCGGTATTTTATTACCATAACCTGGCCCAATTAAAATCACTTGGCAAGTTGCCACACATTGATGTTATTCATGGCATACTCTCCGGAGAATCATTATTAAACTGTTACGATACAATAAAACCCGGGTTTTTCCCCTCAGCCGGTATTGTAATAGGTTTTTATCATCCCAGAACATTTATTTTAAAAACTTATTTTTGGCCATCTTTCGATACATATATTTATAAAACGCTTTTTAGTAAAATACCAGCACAAAATCTTACGTTTATGAATAGTGTTGTAAAAAGCGAAAATGAACGTTTCTTTAAACTGAATTTTTCTAAATCGCCTGTTATTCCGCTTTTAGTGGATGTTCCAACTGTTTTTCCGGGATGGCGCATCATTAATAAAAATAAATTAGTAAGCGTGGGGCGCCTTGTATATTTTAAGAATTATATTAGCCCGGTAATTAAATTAGTAGCGGCACTAAATAAAAAAGGATATTTATTTGAGTATCATATTTACGGAGAAGGATCGCTGTACACAGAAATAGAAGCATTAATTTCTAAGTTGAATGCCACATCATTTGTTTTTTTGCATGGCAAAATTGCGTATAGCCAATTTAATTCAGTAATAAAGGATGCACTTTTATTTATTGGGATGGGCACATCAATTATCGAAAGTTCAGCACAGGGAGTACCCTCTCTTCAGGCTATCGAAAGTTTTCAGCATGATGCTACGTATGGTTGGTTTTTTAACCAGGAAGGCTATGAAGTTGGCGAGCAAATTCCTGCTAAAAGTTCCAGTTCTTACAGCTCTTTTATTTTGCAGGCATATCATGCAGATGAAATAGAATATGAGGAGCTTTGCAAAAAAAGCTGGACTAAATCCTTAAGCTTTTCTGAAGATATAGTAGCGGAACAGTATTGTAATTTTTTAAAAAATGCGGACAGAGATTTTAGCTTTATAATTCCCAAATGGAAAAAGATGCTTTTAAAGTTAGCAAGGCAACCTTTAAAGTGGAAATTTTTAGTAGAAAAAAAATAGGTAACAATAAAAAAATTAAAAAAGAAAGGGTGTAAAAATTGTTTGTATGGCATTTTGTATAAGCAGTTAAAAAAATTAATATTTTTAAAGAATAGCACAAAACCATGATGAAAATATTTGTTATTAATTTAAAAACTTCTTTACAGAGAAGAAAAATAATGGAGCGGCAGCTTAATAAGCTAAAACTCCCTTTTGAATTTTTTGATGCTGTGCAGGGCTCTGCTCTAACCCAGGAAGAAGTGATGGCATATTATGATAAAGATTTTTACAATACCCGGCCTGGATATTTTACCCCGGGTATGGCAGGTTGTACCCTTTCTCATTATTTTCTTTATAAAAAAATTGTAGAAGAAAATATAAAGATAGCTCTGATATTAGAAGATGATATGCAGTTAAATAAAGATTTGCCGGGCATGCTTGAAAAACTATCGGCACAAATAAGGAATGATGAAGTTATTATGCTTTTCTACCAGTCTTACTTTGCCATAAATCTTTGCGGGCCCACGGCCAGTTCTTTAAATAATAAATATAATCTTTTCCAGGTTGCAGATACAAAAGGATTAAGGTCAACGGGGGGTTATCTCATTACATATGAAGCTGCAAAATCAATGGCAGAAAAGTTATTACCTTTTTGTGCTTTCCCCGATGACTGGAAAAGTTTTTATGATAGAAAAATTTTGAATGGCGTAAGAGTACTATACCCCTTTCTTCTTGAAAATACTTACCAGCCCACTACAATAAGTCCTAATACCAAAGGAGGTAGTATTGTAAAAAAAATAGTGCCTTTTGTAGAAGCTAAAAAAATTTTTCCAGTTTATCAGTTACTAAAATGGCGAAGGAAAATAAAAATAGCCCAAACAAGACGGTGCTTTATTATTAACGAACTCCCGGTTGATTTCAGGGAAAATTAAAAAAACAGAATGGAAATGCAAAAATCTCTATCCCAATTTTTAAGGTTTGTGCAGCGCTTTGGACCATCCAAAGGGCCATACTTATATTGGAGAATAAAACTGGGAAATCAGCAAAATATTAATATTCCGGGTATCCGCCATCCATTTTCTTTAAGAAAGGGTACATCAGATTATGAAACATTCTACCAGGCTATAGTGCATAACCAATACAGGTTTAATTACAGAATTACCCCCGAAGTAATTATAGATGGGGGAGCTAATATTGGCCTGGCAAGTATTGCATTTAAGAATTTATTCCCTTCTGCAAAAATAATTGCTATTGAGCCAGACGCTGAAAACTTTATTCAGCTCAATGATAACATAAAACCCTATGAAAATATATATACAATTAAAGCAGGATTGTGGAATAAGAAAGCAATTCTAAAAGTTTCTGATAAATATAATATCGGAAAATGGGGAATGGTAACCGAAGAGGTTACAGAAGAAAGTGCAGATACGATAAATACCATTACCATAAGCCAGATAATGCAGAACTATAATCTTAATGGTATTGATCTGCTAAAGCTTGACATTGAAACTGCAGAGCGGGAATTGTTCTCTTCCGGTTACTCAGAATGGCTTCCAAAAGTAAAAGTGATTATAATTGAATTACACGATTTTATTAGTAGCGGAACCGCAAAGCCTTTTTTTAAAGCCATTAATGAAACTTTTGAAAACTATAGATTTTTTCAACTTGGGGAAAATACCATTATCATAAATGAAGACCTTGTAACTGTAAAAGCCTAAAACAATTGACAAAAAAAACAATTCTTCATTTTATTTACAGTTTAGGCCGGGGCGGTGCAGAAACCATGCTGGTAAGAGTTATTAAAGAATTGCCAGAATATAAAAACATCGTAGTTACGTTAAATGAAAATAATCATTTTGTAGCCGAACTTAAATGTGATCATTATATCTGCCTTCATAAACCTTCCCTGCTTTCTTTGCCCTCTGCGGCTTTTAAATTACAAGCAATTATTAAAGAGTATAAGGTTGATATTGTTCATTCCCATTTGCCACAGGCCAATTTTGTAGCAAGGCTTGCCACCCCAAAAAATATTCCGCTTATTACCACTATACATACATCTATTGCTACTGCTATTGATTATAAAAAATGGTATATACGCCTGCTGGATAAACTGACTTATTACTACAAATCATCTGTAATAATAGCGGTATCAAAAACTGCTTTAAGCGATTATTTTTCTATATTAAAATTAAAGCCCCGCAACACGCATGTGCTCTACACTTTTGTAGATACCCAGCAGTACACAAACAACAACTTACTTAAACAGGAAAAAAAATTCAGCATTATAAGCATCGGTGCTTTAAGAAAAGGTAAGAATTTTTCTTACCTGGTGGAGGCATTAAAAAAAAATAAAACCGATGATATAGAATTGCATATTTATGGTGACGGCCCGGAAAGAGACCATCTTCAAAAAGCTATTGACGCCGCAGGAGTACCCATGATTTTAAAGGGACAAATAAACAACATACATGAAGTATTGCCAAAATATGATCTATTTGTAATGTCTTCCATGTTTGAAGGGTTTTCTTTAAGTGTGCTGGAGGCAATGGCGGCAAAACTCCCGCTATTGCTCAGTGATATTGCTTCTTTTAGAGAACAGGCTAAAGATGCTGCATTTTATTTTAACCTTAATAATACGGACGATTTTGTAAAAAAATTAAACGTATTAAAAGCAGATAAATCTCTGCTAAGCATTATGGCTGCAAAAGCACAGGCAAGAGTTTGTGAAAACTTTACCCTTCCTCACCATGTAAAACAACTTCAAAAAATTTATAAAGATGTAAT
>JAYVGA010000214.1:0-5270 GCA_043772635.1 Chitinophagaceae bacterium | reverse complement strand
CTCCTGTATTTTCTACAGGAGAAGTAAAGCATTGCTCAACTGATTCATATACAAATCCTCCTGTCACAAATTCTGAAGATATAGCTGTATTGGGTGGGGTAGTTGCGCTTAAACAATTTGTAGTAGTAGGAATCATTGCCTTCGAAGACTGATAGCTGTAGCCTAAAGTTAGTGCCGTAACAGATGGAATAGTAGCACTAATTGTATGTATCTGTAAAGTAAAAGTTACCGAACCTGTTGCGGGACCTAATCCATCAGGATCAGTTGCACTATACGTTTGATTTGATAACCTCCATTCTAAAGATGCTTGAGCTGAAGCAATTTGATTTACACTAATTCCTATTAGTGAGAATAAAACAAATGCTTTATTTGTAAAATATTTTTTCATAAATCTGTTTTTAATCTTTTTAACAGGGTTAATTTTTTTATTACTTTAATCTTATTATTCTTCGACAATTGGATCAGGTATATTTGACTTAATAATATTATTTGAAGACCTTCCATTCGTTCCACTACCTGATCCAAACAATGAAATAGTAATTTTGGTTTGTGTTATGTCTGTGGCTTGTGTGGCACTATTTAAATTCACATCTGCAAATTGGTAGCCGGATGCAAATACAGCAATAGCTGCTTTAATTGTATTTATATCACCAGCACTAACTGCTCCATTTTTATTTGCATCCCCTTGCCACAATCCATACTCTCCACCTGCACCTGCTAATAAAACAACTGGATTTGAAAGTGCTCCAGCTGGTTTAAAAACATTTGCCAAAGCAGTATAATCATTTGTAAAAGTTCCAGCAGCATTAGATGCGATAGCATTACTTAATACACCTAAATGGTTTCTATGCCTTATTGTAATAAAAGCAGTTCCCTGTTTTGTAATAGGAACTGAAATGGGTGTTACACCATCCAGTTCTACAACTGTTCCGTTATTTAAAAGAAAACCCGCTTCTCTTCCTGTAATAGTTGCCACCAATGCATCTGCAGGTAATCCACTTGCAGGTTTACGGTGCTCTATTAAAACCCAATCCACTACATTGGCAGGTATTGCGCCTACATTTTCTGTTCCTGTATAATTAAAAGGGGTCGTATTATACGGCTGAGCTAAAGGGATAATGCCAGCACCTAATAAAGAAGTGTTCATAGCACTCACACCATTCCATGGGCCTCTTAAATTTGCCGTTACATTCATCGTATAATTAGGATCAGCCAATTTCCATTCCTGCACAAACTCTGCAGCAGGTATGCCTGTGGTACTCACAAAATCATTTACACCATCTCTTGTTACTGGTGTAAGCCTTGCATTCCATTCTGCTGCTGCCAGCCTCCAGGGTACAAGATTGTTTTCGTTATTGGTATTTAATTCTGTACCTGTATAAGGATAAAGCACATCGGCAGTAAAGCCTGAGCCAGCTGTTTGTGCAAAAGTATATTTACGGGTTACTTCTCTTTCGGCCTGTGTAGGATTTCCTCCGGCAGCACCTGGTATCATTGTTACAGTAATATCTGTTGGTGCAGTTCCCCCATTTGTAGTAACCAGCATATTTGTTTGGTTAAAAACAACAGGCGAGCCAGAAGGCCAGGACGTTCTTTTTACGCTGCCCACAATTTCTTTGCCTGCTGCAAAAGTATATACTGCAGTAGCAGGAGATGTTACACTAAAAGCAGGATTGGTAATGGGGTCTGTTGTAAAAACGCCATTGGTGTGTGTTAGAGAATTATTTACCACGGCTGTAGCAGTAAGCTTTACAATATCGGTAGCCGCAGTTTTATTAATTAAAAGATTGGCAATAGGGGAGGCACCGGCATTTAAATCTGAATTACCCGTTCCGTACATTTCCAGTACACCGGCAGTACCCACAGCTGTATAAGTTCCGGTATTGGTATAGTTGCCCTGCACTTTTAACGATCCGTCGTTGTTAAGTGTTCCGGCATTATCTACATTGCCCTGCACGGTAACAGTAGCGCCGGTTTGCATAAAAAAAGTGGCTCCGCTCTGTATGTTTAACTGGGCCTGGCTGTTATAGCCACCTATTACAAGAAGAGCGGCAAATGCAGTTTTTAATTTTTTGGGTAACATATTGTATAGTTTTTAGCAATAAGTAAATCTACAAATGATTATTTCATTTTAATACAATAACTTATTAGAATGTAATTCTCATTTATTAAACGGTTTGATTAACGCTGTAATTGAGGATAAAAATATACAAAGTTTTTCTATTTTATATACCACAAAAGGGTTATTTATAAAACTTGGGTAATAAATATTTTCATATCTGCATTTTTACCCGAAATTTGCCCGAAAATATATCCATTAAATGGCATTAGAAATTAAAGTTCCCACAGTAGGCGAAAGCATTAATGAAGTAACCCTTGTAAAATGGCTGAAGAACGATGGAGACTGGGCCGAGAGAGATGAAGTAATTGCAGAGCTGGAAAGTGAAAAAGCTACGTTTGAAATTAATGCAGAAAAAGCCGGCACAGTAAAACAAATTGCCAAAGAAGGTGATACCCTTAATATTGGCGACACTGTAGGCAGCATTGATACCGAAGCTGAAAAGCCTGCCAGTGCTGCAACAGAAGAAAAAGTGGCAGCAGCTGCAGCAGCCCCTGCACCGGCAACTGTAAAAGTTGAGGAAGCAAAAAAAAATCAATCAGCAGAAGTAAAAGATATAAAAGCTACACCCGTAGCCGCAGCCATTATTGCAGATAAAAAAGTAGACAGCAATACCATTGTTGCTTCGGGCAGCAATGGCAAAATTGTAAAGCAGGATGTACTTACCGCATTAAACAGCCCGGGCCGTAATCCGGAAAAACAACTGTTTAGCCGTGCAGACAGGCCGGAAAAAATGAGCAACCTGCGCAAAACAATCAGCCGCCGCCTTGTGGAGGCAAAAAATTCTACAGCCATGCTTACCACTTTTAATGAGGTGGATATGGGGCTAATTATGGAGATAAGAAAAAAGTTTAAAGATAAATTTAAAGAACAGCATGGCGTAAACCTTGGGTTCATGAGTTTTTTTACAAAAGCATGCTGCTATGCCCTGCAGGAGTTTGCTTCTGTAAATGCCTACCTGGATGGAGAAAATATTATTTATCATGATTACTGTGATATTTCTATTGCGGTTAGTGCGCCCAAAGGCCTGGTGGTGCCGGTTATCCGTAATGCCGAAAGTTTGAGCATGGCACAAATTGAAGCAGCCGTTGTAGAGCTGGCTACCAAAGCCAAAAACAATAAACTTACTATTGAAGAAATGAGTGGCGGCACTTTTACCATTACCAATGGTGGCATTTTTGGCAGCATGATGAGCACACCCATTATTAATATTCCTCAAAGTGCCATACTGGGTATGCACAATATTATAGAAAGGCCAATGGCAGTAAACGGGCAGGTGGTTATTAAACCCATGATGTATGTGGCGCTTAGCTACGATCACCGCATTATTGATGGAAGAGAATCTGTGGGGTTTTTGGTAAAAGTAAAACAGCTGTTGGAAAATCCTTCACTCTTGCTTTTTGGAAAAGATCCTGTAAATGCATTGCTGGAACTGTAATAAAAAATTCTTTTTAACGCTCTGCAAATAAGATTAAGGCTAAGAGAACAAAGAGTAAAAGAGAAAAAAGGGAAATACGGTTTTGTTGTCCTAACGAAGAAGCAGCTATGGGCATCATCGTTGCATCGCCCTCTTCTACTTAATACCATTGGGGAACTTTAATTGTGTTATAAATTAAAATACAGATTGAATTTTAAGAAGCTGTTTGAGTAAAAAAAATCGCAGGAATATGTATTTTAATAGTTACAGCTTAAGTGAATAAAAGTATTAAATGCGTTTCTCTATTTCTCTACACCTCTATGTTAAATAAAATAATAGGGCGTTTAATATTTTTAACTCAAACAGCTTCTAAGATTACCAGTTAATTAAATCTACTGTTTTACCCCTTGCGTAGTATAACGTTCTGCAAATAATATAATGGCTAAGAGAACAAAGAGTAAAAGAGATGAAAGAGAAAAGTGGAAGCCATTATTAAAAATATTCTTTGTTCTCCTTTTCTCTTTGTTCTCTTAGCTAAAAACTTCTAAACCGGTTTGCCCCGGTCTTTTTTTTATGAGCAGGTATCATTCTTATATAGCATCAGCAGCAGCCATTATAGATTTGTATAATGGGCAGGAGCCCTTTGTACATTTTATAAAAAAACAATTTGCTGCCAATAAAAAATTTGGCTCAAGAGATCGTAAGATCATATCATCTCTTTGTTATGGTTACTTTAGAACACAACATATTTTTAAAGACGAAACAACAGCGCAAAAAATAATAAAGGGATTGTTTTTGTGTGAACAAAAAAGCAATATTTTATTACAGGAACTTTACCCGGAGTTAAATAAAAAAATAGAGTTGGATGTAACAGAAAAATGCATTTATTTAAAAGTACATCCATCCACCGTTTTTCCATTTATGCCACAGCTTGGGGCAATAGAAAATGCAAATGAATTTGCGCTTTCATTTTTCCATCAGCCCCTGTTATTCCTGCGTGTGAGGCCAGGCAAAAAAAATACGGTACTTACTAAACTAAACAATGCGGCCATAGCTTTTAGTTTAATTAATGATGATGGGATAAGCCTGCAAAATGCAACATCGCTGGATAAAGTTTTGCGGTTAAATAAAGAAGCTGTTGTGCAGGATTATAATTCTCAAAGAGTGTTTGATTTTCCGGCAGATCTTTCCACGCTTTCATCAAAAGAAAAAAAACTGGCTGTATGGGATTGCTGTGCCGCCAGTGGTGGGAAATCTATTTTGCTGTATGATAAACTGGGCGGAAATATTACATTAACAGTATCAGACATAAGAAAAAATATACTACATAATCTTCAGCAAAGATTACAGGAGGCACAAGTGCCGGTATATAAAACTTTTGCAGCAGATTTAACGCAGGGTGTTCCTGCAGATAGGGAAGATTTTTTTGACATTATTATTTGCGATGCCCCCTGCACGGGCAGCGGCACCTGGAGCCGCACACCGGAACAGCTTGCTTTTTTTAAAGAATCCAGTATTGAGGAATACGCAGCCAAACAAAAAAAAATTGCAGGCAATGCGCTTACACTTCTAAAAAAAGATGGGTTGTTTTTTTATATCACCTGCTCCGTATTTAAAAAAGAAAATGAAGCTGTAGTGGAAATTTTACAAAAAGATCAGAGCCTGCAATTAATGCACATGCAATATTTAGAAGGCTATAATATGCAGGCTGATACTTTGTTTGTAGCGGTATTA
>JAYVGA010000213.1:0-14913 GCA_043772635.1 Chitinophagaceae bacterium | reverse complement strand
TGTCTAAAAAAAATTCTCTCTGCGCCCTCTGTCTCTCTGCGTGCATTATATCTGCGTACAAATAATTTTTTCTGCACCCTCTGCCCCTCTGCGTGCCATTATATTTGCGTGCAAATATTTTTCTCTGCGCCCTCTGCCCCTCTGCGTGCCATTTTATCTACGGGCAAATATTTTTTATCTCTGCATACTCTGCCTCTCTTTATGCAAATAATCTGGCGCTTTCTGCTTACCTCCTTTGTGCATCATCGCCCGCCGCCCGCCTGCAATCTTTTGCCTCAAAGGCAGGCAAAAGGATTTACGGCTAAGCGGCGCAGCCCGTGGGCAGTAGTATTTTAATGGGGCTTTATTGATGCAAATATTTTTCTTTGAAGCCATTGATTTCTCATAAATTTTGAGACCGGTAAACTTTCGCATAGATTTGAGTGAGCAATAATGCAGCAGCCAAAACTTATACAACTTATTAAAAACTCAATCATATTAATCAGTAAGAGATGATGTACAAAATATTTTTATTTTTCCTTTTAATGGTTTGCCTGTTTACGGTAAAGGCGCAGGACAGCATCAGCATAACTCAATTTGGTTATGTTCCTGGTTCTCATATAAATGCTGTGCCTTTTGTAAATAAAGCAATAGAAGCCTGCAGAAACAAAAAAAATCCGGTATTAATTTTTCCAAAAGGGCGATATGATTTTTGGCCGCAGCACTGCCAGGAAAAATTGTATTATTTATCTAACATGGATATTATACCGCTAAGGCGCTGCCCTGTTTTAATTGAAGGGTTTAAAAATCTTACCATTGATTTTATGGGAGCAGATTTAATTTTTCACGACAGGATGCAGCCCATAACCATTGACAGCAGTGAAAACATAACCATTAAAAATGTAAATATTGATTGGGATGTACCCATGACGGCACAGGGGCAAATAACAGCCGTTGGCGATAATTATATTGATGTGGCAGTAAATGCAGAATCGCCTTACAAAATTGAAAATGATAAAATATTTTTTATTGGAGAAGGCTGGAAAAGTGAGCTGACAGATATTATGGAATTTGACAAAGAAACCAAATTTATTGCAGCCGGCTGTGGCGATGGCTGCCTGGGAAATGGATTTTATTTTTACAATGCAAAACAAATAAGCCCCGGTATTGTACGCATTAATTATAAAACAGAACGCCGGCCCACTGTGGGCAATTACCTGGTACTGCGGCATAGCGCCAGAGACCATCCCGGAACATTTATTACAAACAGCAGGAATGTAAACATCCAGAATTTAAATATGTTTCAAAATGCAGGCCTCGGAATTTTATCGCAGTATTCGGAAAATCTATCTTTTGCAAATGTAAAGTGTGTGCCCAATACTTTAAAAAACCGGGTGTTTGGCGGTCATGATGACGGACTGCATTTTTCTAATTGCAAAGGACAGATTACTGTAGATCATTGCCGTTTTTCAGGATTAATGGATGACCCCATTAATGTGCATGGAACAAGTGTGCAGATAATAAAAAAAATAAATGAACAAAAATTGCTTTGCCGGTTTATGCACGACCAGAGTTATGGTTTTGTATGGGCCAGGCCTGGCGAAACCATCGGGTTTATAGAAAACGAAGCCATGAATACTTTTGGTACTTGTAAGGTGCAATCTTTTAAAGCTATAAATGCAAGAGAATTTGAAATTGTTTTTAAAGATGTTTTGCCTGCTGCCCTTGCTGCCGGCGATGCGCTGGAAAACCTTACCTGGGTACCGGATGTTTTAATAAAAAATAGTTTTTTTGGAAGCAGCCGTGCCCGTGGAGTTTTGGTTACCACACCGGGCAAAGTAATTATTGAAAATAATATTTTTGAATCGAGCGGTAGCGCCATATTAATTTCAGGAGATGCAAATGGCTGGTTTGAATCGGGTGGGGTAAAAGATGTACTCATTAGTAACAATACCTTTAACGATCCCTGTTTAACTTCCATCTTTCAGTTTTGCGAAGGAATTATCAGCATTTACCCGGAGATACCCAAACTAAATGCAGGTAAGCCTTTTCATAGAAATATCCGGATTGAAAACAATACATTTAATCCGTATGACTATCCCGTGCTTTATGCAAAATCTACCGAAGGGCTTGTTTTTAACGATAACATTATAAAACGTTCTACCCGCTTTACACCCATGCACAAAAGAAAATTTATGATAACGCTGGAAGCCTGTAAAAAGGTAACCATAATGCGAAATAAACTTGTGGGGGATGTGTTGGGAAAAAACATTAAACTGATTGGTACAATGGCGACAGATTTAAAACTGGATAAAAAGCAGGGCATGCTGGTTGAAAAAAATTAATAAAAGTATATAAAGCATAGCCGGGCAGAACATATCTTTAATAGCTGAACAAGCGATTAAACAACAGCAGAAAAAATAAAATATCATCAACAAAGAGCGGCAGCACAAAGAAACGAATGTGTTTTCCCTGACTGTAAAAATATCCATTTAAATGTATGATTAGTTTTACCAGAACAATTTCCGGTAACAGCGACTTTAAAAATTTAGTGGCTTTACTGGATGCAGATTTAAAAATAAGAGATGGCGATGATCATTCTTTTTACAACCAGTTTAATAAAATAGACAGTATCCGTAATGTAATTGTCTGTTTCCAAAACGATACAGCAATTGGCTGCGGTACATTTAAACCTTATGATAAAACCACGGTAGAAATTAAAAGAATGTTTGTGCAGCCAGCGTACCGGGGGCAGGGAATTGCAGCCAGTATTTTAAAAGAGCTGGAATTATGGGCAGCAGAATTAAATTATTCGGCCTGCATTTTAGAAACAGGTAAAAAACAACCCGAAGCAATAAGCCTGTATAAAAAAGCGGGATATACCATAACCAAAAATTACGGGCAATATGAAAATGTAGAAAACAGTGTGTGCATGGCAAAGACGCTTTTATAAAAATAAACATGGCTTATATTAAAACCCTTTATTAAAATAACCATATGCTTCTCCCCATTTTAAAAACACTTTTTACCCGGGACCTCACCAAACTCAAATCTGAAATTGAATTATACCGGAACGAAAAAATAATATGGCAGACTGAAAAAAATATCTCCAATTCTGCAGGAAATCTCTGCCTGCATCTTATAGGTAATCTTAATACCTTTATTGGCGCTGCACTTGGCCATACCAATTATATGCGCAACAGGGAACTTGAGTTTTCTCTTAAAAATATTTCGAGAGAAGCACTGCTCAGCAATATAGAACAAACAATGGTTATGGTAAATATTACGCTGGATAATTTAAGGGAAGAGGAAATTACAGGAGAATATCCATTGCTCGTTTTTAAAGAAAAAACTTCTATCCAGTTTTTTTTAGTTCATCTTGCTACTCACTTAAGCTATCACCTGGGGCAAATAAATTATCATAGAAGGTTGATGGATGCATAATAATTTTTTACTAACCTTTATTCTTTACTGATAGAGAATCACTATCTTCTTTCAGCCTGCAATCTTACCGCAAAAAATATTTTTAGCATAGCCGTTTTCTTAAGTAAAAAAATAAAAGGAAATGCTGTTTTATAAAATTTGCTGATAGTATTAAGTTAAGTGTAAATGGTCAATAATTCACAATTGACCATTCACCATTCACGAATTTTCACTAATGAGGAATATTAACCTCCAGTGTGCATCCTTTTCCGGGAGCAGAAATAATATTCATGTGGCCGCAATAAAGATCTACCCGGCTGCTGATATTTTTTAAGCCAATACCTTTATTTTTTTTGCTGGTATCAAATCCAACCCCGTCATCTGCCACAGATAAAAAAAGGTTGTTTTTATCTGTGGATAAAGTAATAACCGCTTCTTTTGCCTGGGCATATTTTGTAATATTATTTATCTGCTCCTGCACTATGCGGTAAAGCATTAGTTCTTTGCTGGCATCCATACCCTGTTTATTAATTTTTTCATCAACCGATAAACTCAAATGAAGATGGTTAAGGAAATTGGTATCTTCTACCAGTTCTTTCAGAGCTTCTTTAAGGCCAATATCTCCCAGGGAAGAAGCTACAAGTGAGTGAGAGAGTTTCCTTATTTCATCCATCGCTTCAATTACATATTTATAACTTTTTTCTACCAGGTCTTCCTGCACATTTTGGCCCAGCATCGCCATACCGAGGTACAATTTTACCGTGGCAAGTATTTGGTTAATATTATCGTGCAACTCTCTGCCCAGTTGATTTTTTTCTTTTTCCTGGCCCTGTATGGTGGCTTCTATTATTAATTTCTGCTGTTTAATTTGCTGTTCGGCCAGTTTTTTTTCCAGTCTTTTCTTTTCTGTTATATCCGTCATGGCACCCAGCATGCGGTAAGGTTTGCCCTGTTCATCAAAGAGTAAAAAACCCCTGTCGTATACATTTTTATAGCTGCCGTCTGCACAGCGGAAACGGTAGTCGTGCTGCCAGTTTTCTAATCCTGATATTATGCAGATATTTAATTTTTTAATCAGCGCTTCTTTATCATCGGGGTGTACATATTCATCTATCCAGTTTACTGTGTATTTCAGTTTGTCTGCTGTATAGCCAAATGTTCTTATCATTCCTTCTCCCCATTTTCCTTCATTGCTGGCATAGTCCCATTCCCACAGGGTTTCCTGCGTGGCTTTGTTTATAAATTCATACCGTTCATTACTTTCCCGTAGTTTTTCTGTAGACTTTTTTCTTTCCAGGCTGTACTGGATAGATTTGGTTAATAATTTCTCATCAAATTCTCCTTTAACCAGGTAATCCTGTGCCCCAAGAGAAATAGACTCCATAGCGATTTCCATAGTAGCCAAACCGGAAAATACTATAATAGGAGTATGGGGCAATAAACGGTTTAATATTATTACAGAGTCTACACCTTTACTGTCGGGCAGCGAAAGGTCAAGCAGGGCAATATCAAAAAAATTTTCTTTTATAAGAACAGGCACTTCAGCCATTTTTGGGGCAAGCAATATTTTTTCAACAGGTAAATTACTGCGTTTTAAATACTCCTGCAGCAAAACATAATCTCCGGGATTATCTTCAACTACCAGTAAACAAAGGGGCTTAATTTCTCTCAACATATTCATAAGGTTATGATATAAAAATACAAAATTCTAAGATGAATGATTTGGCAGCTTTACAATAGTGATCCAGAAATCTTTGATCATTTGTATTACTTCAATAAATTTTTTAAAATCAACAGGCTTGGTAATATAGCAATTGGCATGGTGCTGGTAAGATTCCATTATATCTTTTTCCGATTCTGATGTAGTTAATATTATTACAGGTATTACCATAAGGACCTTATCTTTTTTTATTTCTGCCAGTACTTCCCGGCCGTTTATTTTAGGCAGATTAATATCCAGCAAAATAAGCCCGGGTGTTTCTGCATCTTTATAGCGGCCTTCTTTTCGCAGGTACTGCAGCGCTTCTTCGCCGTTTTTTACGATGTTAATTTTATTGCTCACTTTAGCTTCTTTCAATGCTTCAAGCGTTAATACAATATCTCCTTCATTATCTTCTACAAATAAAATTTTTATTTCTTCGCTGTTCATATATTTTGTTTAGGTATTGAAAAATAAAAAATGCTTCCTGCGCCCGCCTCAGACTCTACCCATATATTTCCACTATGCAGCTCCACTATTTTTTTACATATAGCAAGGCCTATGCCTGTACCGGAATATTCACTTTTTGCATGAAGGCGTTGGAAAATAATAAATATCTTATCAAAAAATTTAGGGTCTATACCTATGCCATTATCTTTTACATAAAAAGTATACTGGTCAATATCCTGGGTGAAGTTTACTTCAACAACAGGGTTTTTATTAGTATTGTATTTAAGTGCATTACTTACCAGGTTTATAAACAACTGGGTTATGAGTGCCTTATCGGCCATTGCAGCCGGCAAAGGGTTAAGGATTATTACAGCCCCCAATTTCTTTATATCATTTTCCAAAACATGACTGGTGTACTGCAGTACTTCATTAAGATCTGTCAAACTAAAATCTTCTTTATTGGCACCCACCCTGGAATACTGAAGGAGAGCTGTTATAAGTTCCTTCATGCGCATAGCCCCGTCTGCTGCAAAATAAATATACTGTTTGGTAGTTTCATCTAATTGCCCATCCATTCTTTTTTCCAGCAAATTCATAAAACTGCTTACCATGCGCAAAGGCTCCTGCAGGTCGTGGCTGGCTATGTATGCAAATCTTTCCAGCTCGGTGTTTGAAGCCTGCAGTTCCGCAGCCTTTTTTTTGAGGGCCTCGTTTAATTCCTGCAGTAATAATTCGTCTTTTTTTCTTTCGGTAATGTCAACCATTATCCCGTTTATTTTTTTGGCTTCATCATTTTCAACCAGCACCGATACGATATCCCGCAACCATATTAATCTTCCATCGGCAGCTACCATGCGGTATTCAAATTCGTGCGGTTTTTTTTGCCGGGTACTGACGGTACAAAAATTTACGGTATCGTTTCTATCTTCTTCATAAATATGATCAGCCCAAAAGCCAGGCTGGCTGGTCCATTGCTCAATAGGATACCCCAGCAGTCTTTCTGCCTGCTGGCTTACAAAACTAAATTCAAATGTTTTTGCATCGGCCTCCCACACTATTCCTTCTACACTGTTCATTAAATTAAAATATTTTTCTTTTAACTGGCGGGTATCTTCCTCTGCTTTTTTTCGCTCAGTAATATCCATCATACTTCCTGTCATTCTAATGGGTGTGCCCGCAGCATTGCGAACAATATAGCACCTGTCGTACATATTTATATACTGGCCATTGTTTGTTTTAAACAGGTATTCCGATATAAAAACATTGGTGTCAGAAGTCAGTGCTGCAGCCTGTGTGCTTATCATTCTTTCCCTGTCGCCGGGGTGTATTCTCTGTTGCCATTCTGCTGCTGCCGGCACAGCATCAGCAAGGGTTAGCCCATACAAACGCTGATGCATTTCATTAGCCCAAAGTTCATTGGTATCCAGGTTCCATTCCCATATTCCGTCGTAAGTGGTGCTGGCAATAAGTTTAAAACGTTCGTTATATTTTTTTATCTCTTCTGCTGCTTTTTTGCGTTGGGTAATATCCATTGAAAGGATAAACAAACCCTCCGGTACGGGTTGGATGCTTAGTTCAAACCATTTATTTGTACCATCGGGAAAAGTATAATTGCTTTCTGTTACTTCTGCTCTCTTTTCGTTCATACAGCGTTTAAGTACACTAAATACCGGCCTGTTTTCTATGCCGGGAAATTTTTCCATTATCGTATATCCCAATAATTCCCTGATGCTGTATTTACTTTGGCGAACAATAGCATCATTAACAAAAAGATAGCGCCAGTCGTACCCAATAATCATTATACCTTCCCTCATATTCTGAAGTAGAAAGCGATATTGGGTTTCCTTATCATTTACTTCCTTTGTTTTTTCTAAAACTCTTTTTTCCAGGGTTGCATTCAGTACTTTAATCTCTTCTTCTGCTTTATTTCTCAACCGGTGGTTTCGGTAAATAATGATAAAGGCCGTTATAAAAAGCAAAACTGTAATAAATTGAAAGAGAAGAATAATCCTGTTGGAGTTTTTCATACTTTGCTTATACTCCGCCTGGTGTGTAGCTATTAATTTAAATTCATTATTTTTAATAACAGTGGTAAGCGCATCTAATTTTTCGATAGTGATTCTATCGTCTCTTAATGCGGTTTTAATTTTTTCTCCATCGCATTTTTTAACCTGGCATAAAAGAATTAATTCTTTTTTTAAGAGGATATAACCCGCAACTATTTTGTCCACTTCGTTTACCCTGGCCTGCAGGTTATTACCCTGGCTTATTGTTTTAAGCTTTTTAATGGAGTTGTAGATGAGTGCTGCAGAATTATTGAACAAGGGTAAATAATTTTCTTCGCCTGTTAACAGGTAAAGGGCTGCTCCGCTTTGCATTTCGGCAGTTTGCTTAAGCACCTGGTTTGCCTCAGATATTATTTCTCTGCTGTTTTCTGTATGTTGGTTTAATAAAACAGAACGCCTGTTACTTTTATTAATGGCGAAAAATATAAAAGTGAGTAACAGGATAGTGAACACAAATACTGCTCCCGTTTTTTTCTGAAAAGAAAACCTGAGGTGCTGTAGCGGAGCACTGAAAAAAATACCTGCACAGAGCATAATAAATAATATAGCCGTATGCAGTGCAGTATTGGTAAACTGAGGAATACTGCTTAAAAAGCTAACCCCAAAAAAATGGTTTAATATAACCAGCAGGGAAGTAGGAATGATTGCAGTAAGCAATACCTGTATAAACCAATGAAATTTTCTTTGCTGAAGTGTAAGAAAAATAAAACCAAAAAATATAAAATTAAGAGCAGTAATCTGGCTCATTCTGCCAGGATAATTTGTAGCAGTAGCTTCTGCACCTTCTTTCCATAAAAACTCATCAATACCGGCGTTCCAGTTAAAAATATATTGAGAGAGAGTAAGTATAGCAGAAAGCGTAATCAGCCAGGTACAAATAAGGATAATTTTTTTTCTGTTGCGGGTTAGTACAGGCGCATTATGTAAAAAAAGCATACAACCACAAAGTATAAAGCAAACAGCAGTATTAAATTTCATACTTACACTACCCGGCAATATATTTTTTAAAGAGGGGATATTAAGAAACCATCCGGCGAGTACAAGACAACCTGCTGCAATAGTAAACAGACTTATAATTTTACTGATATAGTTGGAATTTTTTTTCAAATAGATATACCGGACGGGATATTTGGATAATGGTGCAAAGTAGTTTTTTTTAAATTAATATTTTCTGTTTGTTACATATTTTAATATTATTATACCAACAAAACTAAAGGCGGCATTGAAAAACTTAGCCGGTATGGTTATTGATCCATACCGTGTACATTAAAACAACATAACATGAACAATCAAAAGCAATTTGGTGTGTGGATGGATACACAGCAGGCAGTGATAGTAGGAAACGATTCTACAGAAGAAGGAACACTTAAAGTATTAGGGCATGTAAAAGGGGAAGAAATTTCCCAAAACTCCAGTGAGAAGAATGCGAACAACCATGAAAAAATGGTGCTGGCAAAATTTTTTAAAGAAATTACTACACACATGCAAAACGCCACACATGTGCATGTTACAGGTACGGGCATTGCCCAGGAAAGGTTTATGCATTACCTGGCAGATACCCCACAATTTAAAAATACCAAAACAACAGAATGTACCAGCAATAAAATGAGCGATGAGCGGCTGGTAGAATTTATGGCAGATAAATTAAAATAGTTTTGTATTATAAAAGTAACCGCCTGTTTTTTAAAAAAAACTGGCGGTTAGTTTTATTTCTAAGAAATAACTTTTAGGCTTATATTATTTTGAAGCACTGTAAATGAATTTTATTTTGTCATTACCTCCTTCAAGAAAATTACTTTTTCTGTGGATTCTCTGGGCAATGTACATAAGCAATTTTAGTATAAAGCATACCCAAAACTATTAGACAACGTTACTACCATAATTAAAAATTTACAACTCCTTATAACTCCCCAATATAATTTTATAATTACTTATTTTTTTTCATTCAGCAATGCATAACACTGTTTTGCAATTTCCAGTTCCTCATTGGTAGGGATCACTAAAATTTTTACAGGCGAGTTAAGGGTATTAATTTCTCTTACAGTGTTTAAAGAAATTTCATTCTTCTCTGTATCTATGTTAATGCCGAGGTATTGTAAATCTTTACATGCATTAAAACGTATTGAGGTTGCATTTTCTCCCACACCACCGGTAAATACAACAGCATCCACCCCGTTAAGCACCGCAGCATAGGCGCCAATATATTTTTTTATCCGGTAAGCATATATTTCCGTGGCCAGCTCTGCATGTTTGTCGCCGGCTTCAATTGCATTTAAAATATCTCTCATATCGCTTAAACCGGTGAGGCCCTGCATACCACTTTTTTTATTGAGCAAATCACTTACCTGCTGCGGCGTGTAACCCAGCTGCTCAATTAAATGAAAAATTACAGAGGCATCAATATCGCCGCTGCGTGTGCCCATAACCAGGCCGCTCAATGGGCCAAAACCCATACTGGTATCTACCGCTGTTCCTGCATTTACTGCAGTTATGCTGCAACCATTGCCCAGGTGTATGGTAATAAGTTTTGCTTCTTTTTTGCCAAGGTAATCTGCAGCCAGTTCGCTGATATATTTGTGCGAAGTGCCATGAAAACCATATGCCCTTATGTGGTGTTTGGTATAAAACGTTTCGGGAATGGCATAGCGGAAAGCTTTTTTTGGCATGGTTTGGTAAAAAGCAGTATCAAATACAGCTACCTGTTTTGCCTTTGTAAAAATTTTTTCTGCTACTTCTATGCCCAGGTAATTAGCCGGGTTGTGCAAAGGTGCAAGAGAAAAAAGCTGTTTTATTTTATCCTTTATTTTTTGTGTTATAATTGTTGTGGCTTTAAAACTTTCGCCGCCATGCACTACCCGGTGAGCCACTGCTTTAATTTCTGCGGGCTTATTTATTACGCCATTTGTTTTACTGGTAAGCAGGCGTACTACTTCATGCAAACCCTCTTCATGATTGGTTAGCTGTACTATTTCTTTTACTACTTTTTCTACGCCGTTTAAAAAAGTTTTATGGGTAATTACCGAATCGCCCAAACCAATACGCTCTACCAAACCGCTGCACACTGGTTTATGCTGCGGCATTTTAAAGAATTGATATTTGATAGAACTACTGCCGCTGTTTATTACAAAGATGTTCATATAAGTAGAATGAGATATTAGTATTATTGTATTGGTTGCCTGCAGGATTCTGCAAAGAGTTGTAAACTTTTAAAAAAATGACAACTCTCCGGGAACACTTAATTATCCTGTGCCTGTATGGCTGTAATAATTACGGTATTAAAAATATCATCTACAGTGCAGCCGCGGCTCAAATCATTAATGGGTTTGTTTAATCCCTGCAACATAGGCCCAATGGCCAAAGCGCCGGTTTCACGCTGCACAGCTTTGTAGGTATTATTGCCCGTATTTAAATCAGGAAAAATGAGTACGCTGGCCTGGCCGGCTACTTCTGATTGCGGCATTTTTTGTTTACCCACAACAGGGTCTACGGCCGCATCGTACTGTATTGGTCCTTCTACTTTAAGATCGGGTCTTTTATGTTTTACAATTGCTGTGGCCATTCTTACTTTTTCTACATCTATACCTTCCCCGGATGTACCGGAAGAATAGGAGAGCATGGCAATCCTGGGTTCTATACCAAACTGCCTGCTGCTTTCTGCAGATGATATGGCAATTTCTGCCAGTTGTTCTGCAGTAGGATCTGGGTTAACAGCACAATCTCCAAATACAGAAACCCTGTCGGGCAGGCACATAAAAAATACAGAAGATACTGTAGAAATACCCGGCCTGGTTTTTACAAACTGCAAGGCAGGCCGTATGGTATGCTGCGTGGTGTGCACTGCGCCGGATACCATACCATCAGCATGTCCCTTGTGCACCATCATGGTGCCAAAATAAGAGCCGTCTGCCATCAGGTCACGGGCAGCTTCCATGGTTAGGTTTTTATTTTTCCGCAATTCAAAAAGCGTTTGTACATAATCGTTATAATGCTCCCCTTTTACCGGGTCTATAATATGTATGCTTTTAAGATCAAGGTTTAACCCCAGGCGTTTTACAGAAGCAGCTATTTCGCCTGCATCACCAAGTAAGGTAAGTGTTACAATTTCCTGGTTTATTAAACGGGCAGCAGCTTTTAAAATGCGGTCTTCATTTCCCTCGGGTAATACAATATGTTTAATGGCATGTTTTGCACGTTTGGCCAGCTGGTACTGAAACATATGCGGTGTAATACCTTCAGGTTTAAAAGTAATTATCTTTTCATCCAGCATATTCACATCTACATATTTTTCAAAAGTGCTTATCGCCAGTTCAATTTTTTTAGTGTTGTCCGCTGAGAACCTGGATTTAATGGAACCCAGTAAGGCTGTGGTTTGAAAAGTGCCTTCCTTTACCGAAATAATGGGTAACACCGTTTGCAGCCCATCCAATAACCTGGTAACCGGTTCTTCTGGCTGAATGCCTGCAGTGAGCACAATACCTGCTATTTTTGGATAATTTAAAGAAAGCCCGGCCTGCAATGCGCCAATAATTATATCGCCCCTGTCGCCGGGTGTTACTATCAATACATTTTCTGTAATATGGTTTAAAAAATGAGGTAACTGCATGGCGCCTGTAACAAAATTATCTACCTGGTTTCCCAGTTGTTCTTTACCAAAAAGTAAAGTGCCTCCCAGTTGTTCATATATTTCCTTCATAGATGGATTTTGAAGGTTTTTATTTTCTGGTATAACTGCCAGGATGGTTGTTTTTTTTAATTGGGCAGCAAGCAATTCCTTTACATCATCCAGCATTTCTTTTTTTACTTTATTGGCCACAACGGCCAGCACCTGCACATCACGGGCTTTAAAATTGCGCAACATTGCCACAACGGTATTTACAATTTGCTCGGTGGTTTTCTTCTCTCCGGAAACAACCATTATTACAGGCGCATTCAGATTTTTTGCGATGGTTACATTGGTTTCAAATTCAAAAGCTGTTCCCTCGCCCAGGTAATCACTGCCTTCTATAACAATAAAATCATAAGCTTCTTCCAGCTTTTTTACTTTGCTTATAACGGTATTAATAAGCTCACCACGGCTGCTGTCTGTTTCCATTTGTTTCATGGCGTGCTGCCGGGTAAAAGCGTAGGTATCTTCATAAGCAATGGAAAGGCCAAAATAATTAACGATGGTTTCAATATCTACATCTTTCTTTTCGTTGGGCTCTTCATTTATGATGGGTTTAAAATAACCCACTTTGCGGGCCTTGGCCAGGAGCATGTTTACAATACCCAGGGCAATAATAGATTTTCCGCTGTAAGGTTCTGTTGTAGCAATAAAAATAGTCTTCGTCATATTGATAAATAAAATTGATGCAAAGTTATAGAGCAGGCCTGTTAAATGGTGTAACCAAAATCATATAAACAATGGAAGAAAATCACTTTCTTATTCAATTGGCCCTGTTTAAATTAATCAAAGCGCAGTAAGCCATTAAATTTAAATGGAGTGAAATTGTGAAATAGTGCCGAAATGAGTAAATTCCAGCAAGTTTCTATCATTTCTTTTTTCTCTTAGCCAATATTTTATTTCGAGGCAGCTTAAAAGACATCCAATAAATTCCACCTGCACAGCTCTTCGTTTTTCCGCTCATAAAATTGCGGCAGTACAATTAAGCAAAATTATTACTTTGCAAAAAAATAAAAATGAGAAACAACCACGACATAGATTACAAAATTTACGGCGAAGAATTGCAGTTTGTAGAAATAGAACTGGACCCAAATGAAACCGCAGTGGCAGAAAGCGGTGCTTTTATGATGATGGACAATGGCATAGAAATGCAGACCATTTTTGGAGATGGAAGCCAGCAGCAGGGTAGTGGCGGCCTCATGGGCAAATTACTCAGCGCAGGCAAACGCCTGCTTACCGGCGAAAGTTTGTTTATGACAGCATTTACCAATATGGGTCAGGGGAAAAAACGGGTAAGTTTTGCGGCACCCTATACCGGTAAAATTATAGTGCTCGATCTGCAGCAGCTTGGCGGCAAAGTAATAGCGCAAAAAGATGCTTTTTTGTGTGCAGCCAAAGGGGTAAGCATTGGCATTGAATTTCAGCGCAGGCTGGGCACCGGCATTTTTGGCGGCGAAGGATTTATTATGCAAAAGATAGAAGGAGACGGCTACGCCTTTGCACATGCAGGTGGCTATGTAGTTGAAAAAACCCTGCAGACCGGCGAAATTTTAAAAGTAGATACGGGCTGCGTAGTGGCTTACACCTCTGGGATAGATTTTGATATTGAATTTGTAAAGGGAATAAAAAACTTTATGTTTGGCGGGGAAGGATTATTTTTTGCAAAACTCCAGGGCCCTGGAAAAGTATGGCTGCAGTCTTTGCCCATTAGCCGGCTTGCAGGAAGAATAATGCAGTACGGTAATTTTAATAGAAAAGAAGAAGGAAGTTTGCTGGGAGGGCTGGGGAATTTGCTGGATGGAAGGGAGTAGTCTGGAGTCAGGAGTCAACAGTCAATAGTCAGTAGTTGACATTCGACATTCGACATTCGACATTCGACATTCGACATTCGATAATGAGAGCTGCAAGATAAATTAATGGTTAAGAATTTAATAAACTGGCACATTAGCAAATTATCATATTAGCAAATTATTTCACCATGCATTTCACTCTTCGCCCATGGAGCATGAACGACCTTGAGAGCCTTGTTTTGTGTGCCAACAATATTAATATCTCTAAATTTTTGATGAACAAATTTCCGTTTCCATACACAGAAGCAGATGGGATAAAATTTATAAATTTTGCTACCAGCGAAACGCCCACAAATATTTTTGCCATAGAAATAGAGGGCAAAGCCGTGGGAGGTATTGGCATTCATCCTCAATCAGACGTGGAATGTAAAAATGCAGAGATGGGGTATTGGCTGGCCGAGCCTTACTGGGGCCAGGGCATTATTACCGCAGCCATTTATCAAATGATCGAATATGGTTTTAAAACTTTTGATATCAACCGCATCTTTGCCCGGCCATTCGGTACCAATATTGCTTCGCAAAAAGTGCTGGAAAAAACGGGCTTCGTATTGGAAGCTACATTTGAAAAAACTTTTTTTAAGAATGGGGAGTATCAAGATGAGTGGGTGTATGCAGTAAGAAGAAAGTGATCCTGCTTTCATAAATATTTTTTTGTGTTGTTCAGATCAGTTTAATCCTCCCCGCTTTTACTTTTCTTAACCGTTCTATTGGTAGCTGAGCCGTAAAATAATTTTACAGAATTTAATGTGGGTAAAAAAGTAATTGTAAAAATATTTGCTCATC
>JAYVGA010000212.1:0-12959 GCA_043772635.1 Chitinophagaceae bacterium | reverse complement strand
AAAGCTTATGGCACCTGCAAAGCTGCGGGCCATATCCGGTGCATCGCCTACGATAATAGCACGGGTGGCCAGGTTATTGTCTTCTCTTTCCTCTATCATTGTGTTGGCAGGGTCGGCAAGTATCTTTATAATTTTTACACCCGGTATGATGGATGAATAATTGGCTGTGGCAGCCACGGTGGTATCCCTGCCCGGTAAGAGCGCATTTATGGCCACATCAGCACCTAACTGTATATCATCTACCAAAAATCTTAATACACTTGGCGTAGAAATATTTCCGCCCATATTTTTTACTGTGCCCACCAGGGTAATGTTCTGCCCGATATTTGGGTTAAGGCTGCTGGGCGAAATGTATTGCGAAAGCACTTCGAGGTCTGGTTTACTATCTACCACCCTGATGTAAAAATCACCCTGGTTATTTGTTTCATTGTTTTCGCAAATGGTATTGGCTGTATCAGCTATTACTTTTACCACATAGTTTCCGGCTGTGGTAAACAGGTAAGTAAAAGATGCATGAGCGGCAAAAACTTCCCCGGCTTTTACATTGCCAATGGTATCTGTAGCAATCCAATTATTGTTTAGTGTAAACCTAACCGTTACATCGTCTGCATCCCGTTCGCCAATATTTCTCACCGCAGGATAAAATTGATTGCTGGTAAAAACCCTTACTGTTACAGGGTTAGAAGCCGAGCCTGCTTCGCCACCTAACTGGTAAGGGGCCAGGTCTGTACCTAAGGTTATCTGCCTGCTGTTGTTTGATTCGTCTGATTCTGTTACCTGGCTGCTGAAGTCGGCAAAGGCATCTATCACCACACCACAATCACTGCCTGCATTGGTTACTGTATATGCATCAGATGTTATTGGTGTTGTGCTGTTTTCATTTAAAAGGGTGATGGTCTTTAATGCACCTATCTGCACGCCGTTTGCCCTGAACCTTACATTAAAGCTACCTGTGCGCCTGCCGGTATTTTTTATAGTGGCTGTAAAATTTGTAGTGCTGCCAGTATTTAATGCTGTAGGTAATGTTGTGATTTTAGTAACGGTCAATTCTGATGGCGGCACAACAATAGTAAACAGGAACAGGTTGTTTGTTTCATCTGTTTCCGCTACACCTGCATCACTGTCTGTTATCACTTTAATAATATGTGTGCCTGTGCTTATAGTTGGATCGCTGTAGGAAATGTTTGATGAACTGCCTGCGCCCAGCGAACTAATATTTCTTGTATCTATCAATGTTATTGAACCTCCGGGAATAGAGTCAAATACTTTTACTACATGAGCACCTGCTGTTACGCATTTAATATTTGCGTTATCAAACTTGAATGCTGTAAAGCTTGTTTGGGCAAAACCCTGTATGGTAAGATCAGGTTGGTTGGCTATGGGGTTTATCGTTGTGCTACCGGTGTGCTGCATAGCAATATAACTAGGATTATTTATCTGAAAGTATTCTAAATAAACATATTTTAGTTCTGCAGTAATTACTGTGGCCGTGGTAGAAGTTAACGGTACATTAATGGGCACTATCACATCGTTGCCCGGGCCGTGAGAATAATCTGCACTGGGCAGGGTTTGTATCAGCACACCGTCCTGGAAAATTTTCAGAGTGTCCCTTATAATTTGATCAAAAGCATTCCAGAAATTGGCCAGGTTTCTTTGCCGGTATTGAAGGCGGATACTTACTGCACCATTGCTTCCCACAACATTGGCACAAGGGCTGCTGCTTGCAGTAGCAAAGGCACCACCCATTGATGGAGCCGGCACACAAGCATTTGGTGCAGGGCATGGCAAAGCAATAGAATTTGTAACCAAACTGCTTGTGAAAGTAAAATCGGTAATGCTTACAGTATATGTAAAATTACTGCCGCATGTTACACCTGTGAGCAGGTAACTGTAATCGCCGTTTGCATTGGTAGTGGTGGTTATAAATTGTGTACCCGTGTTGATGCTTACTTCTGCACCTGCCACTGCTGTAGGGCTGCCTGTGCCATAATAATCTGCATGCCCCGATATAAATACTTTTACCTGCGGGCACTGCTGCATGCTGGCAGTAGTGGTTACGGTAATGCCGCCTGGCAAATTAGGAGAGCCTACGATAACCGGCCTTATGGCATAGTTGTTTAATGGGTTTATATCTGCAAGTGTATTGCTGCTGTCTATCCAGACTTTTATAGGAAAAAATCCTTCTGCAGCAAATGATAAAGTGCGGCTGATGGTTGCATTGGAGAATGCATTTACCGCAGGTATCACATCACTGGCAATTAAAATGGTATCCCTGTAAAACTTAACCGGAATATTTGTTGCAGGCAAAGCTGTGCTGTTGCTCACCCTGGCAAACACCGTAAATGTTTCGCCTACCGATGGGTTGCTTTTGCTGAAAGAAATATCATTGGCAAAAATCCTGAGGTCTAATTGCTGATCTGTAATAACAGGGCCACTTACATAATTTGTATTGATGGTAGTAGCAGCGTTGCCGTTATCGTCTGTGGCGGAGAATTTATATCCTGCTGTGCTGGTATTATTAAGGTGTGTGTAAGTGTAAGCATACACGATGCCTGTAATATAATCTGTACCGGCCGTTTCTTTTACCATAGTAAATATTCCTTCATTGAGGCCTGTAAAATCCTGGTCGCCGTTTAAATCAATGGCTACTTTTGGTGAGCCTGTTTGTGGTGCCCTGTTATTGGAAGACTTGTATAAAATTTTATAAGTATAATTTCCTGCCTGTCCTGCTGCAGGGTTTACGCCTGTTGTTGCATTGTACGGAGTGCCAGGTACAAATAGTAATACAGGTGGAGCTCCGGGATTATAGCCAGCACCATTTACAACAGCAGTTACAAAAGCAACGCCTGCTGTAGAAGATTCTATTTTTAATTGTGCTGTGTAAGGATTTACAACCGCAGGTGTAAAGGATACAGGTAAAGAAATATTTCCGTTTACGGGAATAATGGTGCCGGCAGTAAAGCTTGCTGCAAATGCAGCATTGGTAAGCGTTACGTTGCTTAATGTTACGGGCACATTACCAGTGTTCTCAATAGTAAAATTAAAGTTTGCAGTTGTACTTACAGGTATGTTACCATAGTTGTGTCCTGCTGCCGGACTAATGGTCCACGACGGAACCTGGGTAACACCCGTACCTCTTAAACCAACATTATAATTTCCTGAAGATGTTTGCAGTTGTAATCCCTGTATGTATAATCCTGCAACAGTTGGCGTAAAGTTTACGGCTATGGTATCTTTTGCACCGGCGGCAATATTTCTTACAACTATAAAATTGCTGCTGTATGGTGCGGTTAATACAACGGCATTAATTGTTTGAACCGTATTGCTGTTATTGGTAACAATTAAGTTTTTAAAACTGCTGGTGTTTACCGGAACATTTCCAAACAAAAGGCTATCTGCAGATAACGAAAGCAGATCAGTATAGAAAGGAGCGATGTTAGTAATGCTCCAGCGGCCTTCATTGTTTTTGCTTCTTATAAAAAACTGGTGCAGGCCATTGCTCAAACCGGTTGTGTTTACGTTAACTGCAAGGTTAGGGATGTTGGTTGCGGCCGTTATACTTATTGCCGTGCCAGTTCCATTACCCGGATCTGTGTCAATAAAATATTCTGCTGCTGTAATATTTTGCGGAGCAGCAGGAGCAGATGGATACGCCGGATCGTTTGTAATGCTCACTACAAATTCTTTTATATTCGTAATACTCCAGCGGCCTTCATTATTTTTTGTACGGATAAATAAATGGTTTGTTGTAGCAGGTGTAAGGCTGCTGGTGTTTACAATAACGGGAATATTATTTATGTCTAACGCTGCTGTAACAGGTATAGGAGTTGCATTGCCTGCACCCGGATCTGTATTAATAAAATATTCTGCCGCTGTTATATTTTGTGGCGCTGCAGGAGTGGGTGGATAAACCGGGTCATTGGTAATATCTACGGTAAATTGTTTTGTGTTGGTAATACTCCACCGGCCTTCATTATTTTTTGTACGTAAAAACAAATGGTTTGTTGTTGCAGGCTGTAAGGCCGCAGTGTTTACGGTTACGGGGATATTATTAATATCAAGTGCCGCTGTAACACCAATTGCTGTTGCATTACCAGCACCCGGATCTGTGTTAATAAAATATTCTGCTGCAATAATGTTTTGTGGTGCAACAGGAGATGGTGGATAAACAGGATCATTGGTAATATCAATAACAAACTGTTTTACATTGATAATACTCCATTGGCCTTCATTGTTTTTTGTGCGCAGATATAACCAGTTGGTTGTTGCGGGTGTAAGGCTTGCAGTGTTTACGGTTACCGGGATATTATTAATGTCTAATGCTGCTGTAACAGGTATGGAAGTTCCGTTACCTGCACCTGGGTCTGTATTAATAAAATATTCTGCAGCAATAATGTTTTGTGGCGGGGCAGGAGGCGATGGATAAGCAAAATTAAAATCAACAATAAAATCTTTTACGGAGTTGATGCTCCAGTAACCTTCAATATTTTTACTTCGTATATACAGCCGGTGTACGCCATTGGTTAGCGCAGTGGTATTAATGGTAACCGGTGCATTGGTTAAATCAATGCCGGGAGTTATAGAAATGGAAGTTGCTGCTCCAAAACCAGGATCAGTATCAACAAAATATTCTGCCGCAATAATGTTTTGTGGCGAGCCAGGAGGCGTTGGATAAGCAAAATTAAAATCAACAATAAAATCATTAATAACGCACAGTGCCCATGAACCTTCAATATTTTTACTGCGTATAAACAGCCTGTGTACGCCATTGCTGAGGCCATTGGTATTTACGGAAACGGGTACGTTATTTAAATCAATACCGGGGGTTATAGAAATAGCAGTGGCTGCTCCAACACCCGGATCAGTATCAATAAAATATTCTGCCGCAAAAATATTTTGCGGAGCAACAGCGATGCTGTACACCCGATTAAAGTCATACAAAAAATCTTTCATGCCGGCAATACTCCACACCCCTGCATTATTTTTTGAACGTACAATTAACCGGTGAACCCCGTTTGCCAAACCGGTAATATTAATGGTAGCAGGGATGTTTGGTATATCTATACCAGGAGTTACGGCAATAGACGTAGCTACTCCCACGCCGGGGTCAGTATCTACAAAGTATTCTGCTGCAGTAATGTTTTGTGCAGTTGCCGGGGCAGGCGGATAAACAGGGTCCTGCGCCCGGGCATATAGTAACATACCGGTAAACAGTATGGTAATGAAAAAACTTTTCATTTTCATTTAGTTAAATCAAATGATTAAATAGCTGTATCGCTCTTGCGGTGCAATTATTAATTACTGTTCCTGGTACTGAATGTAACATTCATAGTAGCACTGCCGGATGGAATAGACACGGGTACTGTTAAAGCATAAATGCTGGGTATATTTGGTATGCCACTAAGTTTGTAAGGATCTGTTGCACCATAAGCGCCGCAGTCTGGAGTTACAACTGCACCGATTGTAAGTCCTGCTGCAATGGCGGGTGAGCCTACTTTTAGAGCACTCCTGCTATCCAGGCTGCCGGTAGTGCCACCCACGTAAACATTGGCCATGTTTACACTAACCTGGTTGTTGCTTGCAGTAACCGGTAATGTTTGTGCTATCTGAAATAAATTATTTTTTATAGTACAGTTAGTAAATGTATTTTGACTGCCTATTCCAAAAATATTATTGGCTACATACGTATTGTTCATGACAAAAGCATTACCGCCAATGACACTATTGTTCCTAAAAATATTTCCTGAGCCGGAAAGTGTGGTTAATGTAAAATAAGCACCATTATAAAAAATATTATTTTCACAAATAAGATTTGTAATAACCGCAGTGGCGCTGCCGCCTATATTAGCACTGTTGTTAAAAAAACATTTACGAAAGCTAATTGCATCATTGGTGCCGGTTTCAAAATATACGCCGGAAGGGAAATACACTTTTTCAAAACTGATGTTATTTGCCCCGTTCATATAAATAGATCCGTTAAAAGTGATGCCCATAAATTTACTGCCATCGGCATCAGACGCTATTCTTAAGAATGGAAGTTCACTGTTTGCAGTAGCCACCTGCAGCCCTGCATTTCCGGGAGTTGTAGCGTTTGCAGGATCAAGAAAATATCCCGGGCCTATTACAACCAATCGTTTTGCCATGGTAAAACTTCCGGTGGTATAGCCTATAGTACTTGGCTCAAGGTAAATAGTATCTCCAGCCGAAACAGTTGCGGCTGTTACTGCTCCGTTAAATGTTGTAAAGTCGGCAGCAATGCCGGGGTTGTTGTTTACTCTCCATATTTTAGCCTGTGCTGGTAAAGCTGTTAAAATGAAGGCGGCAAAAGCGATTAAGTAAAAAAACTTTTTCATGATTAATATTTTTTTAGATGAAATTTTATTGATGTGTAAAAATGAATATTCAAAAACAATAATGCTATCCCTTAAAAATGGGATATTTTTTAAAACACAAAAAATCATGTAAAAAGGGGAGAGAAAAGAAAGGGATAAGCTATTTAATTTGTAGTATGGGTAATGATGATTTTTTTAAATAAAATGCTGACAGCATGTGCCCATCTTTATTAATTATATTATTTAATTACCATGCGCCGGATCATCATTTTTTTAATGGCTTTTCTTAGCATTTCATTTGCAGCCACTGCCCAGGATGAAGAAATGAACAATTTGATACTTACTCTTAAAAGCAGCAAAGAAGACACGTCCCGCATTAATATTCTGCACGAAATACAGGCGGGCTACCTGGATGCGGATAATGATTCTGCGTTATTTTACAACAGGCAGGCAGAAGCACTCATTAATAAACTGCAGGCCGAAACGCTGCGCCACCGCTGTTATCATGCTTTTGTAAAAATTTATCATGCAAAGTTTAATAATGCAATGGCGCTGGATTATTGCCTTAAAGCCATTGAAGTAGCAGAGAGATTTAAAGATGACTTTCAAAAAGCCAATTCTTACCGTGCATTGTTCAGTCTTTATTTTAACCTGCGCAAAAAGGACTCCGCTATTAAGTATGGCGCCTATGCGATGAACCTTACCAACAGGATAAAAGACAGTAATAATATTGCTACCATGTATGGCAATCTATGCCGCATATACAGTGCTATGGAATTGTACGATAAGGCTGTTGAATTTGGAAAATCAGGCGTGGAGGCAGGGGAACGTTACAAAGATTTTAAGGGCCTGCTCATATCAATGAATAACCTTGGCAATGCATATATATCGCTGGATAAAAATAAGGAAGCAATAGAAATTTTTGAAAAACAATTGCAGGCAGGAAAAAAATATAAAAGGATAAGATCTGTTTCGAATGCACTTATTAACCTGGGTGTTACTTATTACAACACAGGCGATAAAATTAACCTGAACAGGATTGCGGCGCAAATGAAAAACATGGAGGCAGACTTTGATGAATCGGATAGGGTAGGCGCAACTTACCGGCACCTGGTGTATGGATATGTTCATGTATTGGAAAAAAGATTTGGGCCTGCAGAAAAAGAATTTTTGCTGGGATTGGACATTGCAGAAAAGGATACACTGCCTGCACCCCTGGAGAATCTTTACCTGGGAATGTCTATGTTAAAATATGCGCAACAGGATTTTGCAGGGGGTGAATTTTATGATGGCAAGTGGGACGCTCTTAACCAAAGTGAGCAGAAAAAAGAAATGGCAGAATATGCCATGGACCTGGAAACTAAATATGAGACGGAAAACAAAATTGCCAAAATAAAATTGCAGGAGTCGCAATTAAAACAACAGCGTATCATTAATTATATTTTAATATCCAGTGCGATAATCTTACTTATCATATCATTGCTTGGTTACCGCACTTACACACAAAAACAAAAATTACAACAGCAACGCATAGCCGATTTGGAAACCCGGCAATTGTTAACCGCCACCGAAGCCGTACTTAAAGGAGAAGAGCAGGAGCGGAGCCGCCTTGCAAAAGATTTGCACGACGGCCTTGGTGGTATGCTAAGCGGAATAAAATATTCATTTAATACCATGAAAGGAAATTTGATAATGACGCCTGAAAATAACCAGGCATTTGAACGCAGCATGGATATGCTGGACAGTTCTATAAAGGAAATGCGCAGGGTGGCACATAATATGATGCCCGAAGCGCTGGTAAAGTTTGGCCTGGATACTGCTTTAAAAGATTTTTGTCATGATATTTCTACTTCAGGAGCCCTGCAGGTTTCTTACCAGTCTATCGGGGTAGAAAATACAACCATTGATCAAACTACAGCTATCACTATTTATCGAATTGTGCAGGAGCTTCTCAATAATACCATGAAACATTCCGGAGCCCGTACAGCACTGGTGCAATTAAGCAAAGCAGAAAACCAGGTGAGTGTAACAGTAGAAGATGATGGCAAAGGATTTGATACGGCCATTCTCACCAGTTCCCGTGGCATAGGCTGGAGCAGCATACAGAACCGTGTTGATTTTTTAAAAGGAAAACTAGACGTACATTCACAACCGGATAAAGGTACTTCTGTATTAATTGAATTAACTGTATGACCAGGTGTTTGTTGATCATCTTTTTATTTACAACCGTTGCTCCCACGCTCACTGCCCAGGTAACTTCTGCAGAAAGTGAACTCATATTATTACAACAAAAACGGGCTGACACCTTAAAGGTAAACAGCCTTAACAGTTATGCAGAAAAAATACAATTTTCTAATCCTGGAAATGCTATTACTGCCATTCACACAGCCATTGAAACTGCAAAAAAAATAAACTATCCCCTGGGACTTTCTGTAGCTTATGGCCTGCGGGCAGGACTGCTTTTTTACGAAATGAAATTAGACACCTGCCAGCTGTTACTGGATAAAGCGTATGCCCTTGTAAAAGATAAAAAAGAACCTACATACAGGAACCAGGCTGCTAATCTCATAAACAGGTATGCAGCTATTGACCAGCGCAAACAAAATTTTGACCTTGCTATGGAGCGTTACCTGGAAGCCGCACGGATATTTAAAGAAACCGGCGAGCGCTCTAAAATTATTTTTTCTTATTACAACCTCTCTGGCATTTATAAATTTTTAGGCGATACTGCCAAAATGTTTTTTTATGCCAATGAAACAAACAGGCTTGCCCTGCAATCAAAAGATACGGTTTACATTATCCGGGGGCTTATTGCATTGGGCGATGCCTGGTGTGTGGTGAAAAATTATGACAGCGCCTTACTTATTTCAAAAAAGGGTTTGGAGATGGCCCACAGCCAGGATCTTACTTTTGCTATTGGCATCTTTAATAATTTTATCGGTTTGTATTATACCAACAGGGCATTGCAATACGACTCTGCTATAGTTCATTTTAACCGGGCACTCGAGCGTTTTAATTTAATAAATACACAGTATGATATAGCGCTGGTGTATCAGAACATGGGTAATGCTTACCTTAAAAAAGGAGATTTTTCCAATGCTGTAATGTTTTCGCTGAAGGCAGTAGATATTGCCAGAAAATTAAAGTTAGACCAGGTACTTTATTTTAGTTTGAGAGACCTTGTGCGTGCCGAAGAGGAACTTGGTAATGTTTCTGAAAGTTATAAATACCTGAAATATTTTGTGGAAGTAAATGATTCCCTTCAAAATAAAAACAACCAGAAAAAAGTATACCAGCTGGAAAGCCGGTACCAGGAGCAGGAAAAAGAAATAATGCTTTTAGCACAGCAAAAAATTATAGAACGAAAAAACCTGCTTAATTATTTACTGGGCTCTGGTGTGTTATCGCTGGTATTAATTTTTGCATTGTTATACCGAAATTACCGGCAAAAACAGCGGCTGCAGCATCAGCGTATTGCAGACCTGGAAACCGAGAAAAAGCTGATGGCCGCAGAAGCCGTTTTAAAAGGAGAAGAGCAGGAGCGTACCCGTCTTGCGCAGGATTTGCATGATGGGCTTGGTGGCATGCTTAGCGGCATAAAGTATTCTTTTAATACCATGAAAGGGCAGTTGGTAATGACGCAGGAAAACACCCTGGCCTTTGAGCGCAGTATGGATATGATAGACAGTTCTATACAGGAAATGCGGCGGGTGGCGCACAATATGATGCCGGAGGCATTGGTGAAGTTTGGGTTGAATACAGCTTTGAAAGATTTTTGTAACGACATTAACCAAACTGGTGCGCTGCAACTTTCCTTTCAGTCTATTGGGTTGGATGAAACAGCTATTGATCAAACAATTTCCATTACCATTTACCGCATTGTGCAGGAACTGGTAAACAATACGATGAAACATTCCGGCGCTAAAACTGGCCTGGTGCAGGTAAGTTTAATGCAGCAGATTTTGACCGTAACGGTGGAAGATGATGGCAGTGGTTTTGATGTGTTACTGGCCGAAGGGATGGGTTGGAAAAACATCCGAAACAGGGTAGAGTTTCTGAAGGGAAAACTGGATGTGCAATCTGAAAACAATAAAGGTACTTCTGTTCATATTGAAATAAATTTAGCTGATTAAAACACTTTGTTATGGCTATAAAATTATTTATTGTAGATGATCATTACATGGTAATAGAAGGCATTCATTCTTTGTTGCAAAACGAAAAAGATATTGAGTTGACGGGGCATGCCACCAATGCAGCTTCCTGCATGGCTTACCTGCATCATCAAACGCCCGATGTGATCCTGATGGACATTAGCCTTCCGGATAAGAGTGGTATAGATCTTTGCAGGGAAGTAAAAGAAAAGTTTCCAGGCATTTATATTTTGGGATTGAGCACTTTTAACCAGCAAAGTTTTATAGAAAAAATGATAAGCAGTGGTGCCTCCGGCTATGTATTAAAAAATGCAACGCAGGAAGAAATTACCGAGGGTATTAAAACCGTGATGACAGGCAAACAATATTTAAGTTTTGATGCTGCCATTGCACTAAGACAGATTGCAGCGCAAAGCAATGTGCCCCTTATTACCCGCAGGGAAAAAGAAGTACTGGGTCTAATTGCAGATGGCCTTACCAACAATGAAATTGCACAAAAGCTTTTTATAAGTGTGGCTACTGTGGATACGCACCGCAAAAATTTACTGGCAAAATTTGAATGTAAAAATATTGCTTCCCTTATTAAAATAGCTATGCAGATGCAGTTGATCTGAGCATTATTCAAAATCTGTGTACAACAAATATTTTTTGCGGATAGCTTTAAATGCAGCAAGGCCGGGCTGCCAGCTTTTCCTGATTTCTGTTTCACTCTTTTTTTCTTTTATCTGTTGCTGAAACTCATCGTTACCAGCCAGCCTGTTAATGAAATTATTTTTAAGAAAAAAGCTGTCTTTGCCTGGAAACAGTCTATAAGCTTCAATAAGATAACTCAATTGTATTTTGTTATCTATTTTTTTCAGCACTGCTGCATTGCTGCCAGAGAGATTCCAGCCATAACATTTTTTATAAAAGTTTTTGCTGCTTTTAGCACCGGCATTTGGTTTAGGTGTAAAGGAAAATAAATTTTTCGGCATAGCCGGATGCCCAAAATACACAAATGGTTTATCCGTACCTCTGCCTTCGCTAAAAACAGTGCCCTCAAAAAAGCAGGTGCTGGGGTACCAGTAAATGCTCTGCATTTCTTTAAGGTTTGGAGAAGGCATTACCGGCAATTCATATTTTGTGGTATGATCGTAACCTTTACATTTAATTACCTGCACATGAAAAGGCGTATCTGCCGTAGGCTTGGTAGTTACGTTGTAAGCATTAATGGCGTTGGCTTTTTCGCCAAGCCATTTTTCGCCGGTAAGCATCAGGGCATATTCGCCCATCGTCATACCATAAACAATGGGTATGGGCTGCATGCCAATAAAACTTTTAAATTTTTTATCCAGCACAGGGCCGTCTACATAAAAACCGTTTGGGTTTGGGCGGTCCAGAATTAATAAGGGTTTATGGTTTTCCAATGCGGCTTCCATAAAATATTCCAGCGAGGAGATGTAAGTATAAAAACGAACGCCCACATCCTGAATATCAAAAATCAACACATCTACTCCTGCAAAATCTTCTGCTGTAGGTTTTTGATGATTGCCATATAAACTGATAACGGGGATACCTGTTTTTTTATCTGCTATATCACCCACATGTTCTCCTGCATCTGCAGTTCCTCTAAAACCATGCTCTGGCCCAAAAATCTTTACCACATTTATCCCGCTTTTTACTAAAGTGTCTACCAGGTGTGTGTTGCCCACCATGCTGGTTTGATTGGCAAAAACGGCCACTTTTTTTCCTTTAATCATGGGTAGGTAAACAGGCATTCTTTCGGCACCCGGCATTACAGTGGCAGTTACAGGTTTTATATTTTTTGTTTGGGCACGGGAGGCCATGCAACTGATAATCAACAGGGATAGAAATAAGGTTTGTTTCATGCAGCTAAGTTGCGCAAATCTTTTTAATTCGTTACCCCATTTATCATTTACTTTGCAATTAATTTTTTTAATAAAATAAATATTTAATAATCTCTCTAAGCCTTATAGGTTTGGGGCAACAAAAAAAACAACTATGGCACAAGTAAAAAACGGAGATGTAGTAAGAGTGCACTACACAGGTAAATTAGTAAGTGGCGATCAATTTGATTCTTCAGAGGGGCGTGAGCCATTGGAGTTTACAGTGGGTGCAGGCCAGATGATTAAAGGCTTTGATGCAGCAATGCCCGGTATGGAAGTGGGCGATAAAAAAACCGTGAATATTTCTGCAGCAGAAGGGTATGGCGAAAAAGATCCTACGGCCATCATAGAATTTCCAAAAGAAAATGTACCCGCAGATATGAAGCTGGAGCCAGGTATGAGCCTTACGCTTACTAACCAGGAAGGGCAGCCTTTTCCGGTGGTGGTTACAGAAGTTAAAGAAGAAATAATTGTACTGGATGCCAATCATTTTTTGGCAGGGCAGGAGCTGGTTTTTGATATTGAGCTGGTGGAAGTGGTGAGTGAGTAGTTGGGAGTCAGGAGTCAGGAGTCAAAAGTCAAAAGTCAAA
>JAYVGA010000211.1:0-4812 GCA_043772635.1 Chitinophagaceae bacterium | reverse complement strand
TCTTGCCAAAGCAATATTTATAAAATTTATACAGGCAATGATCAATATTAAAATGGCAAGCCCTGAGAGTATGTATGAGTAAGTTGAATCGCTCCAATTACTTAATCCATTACTGGCAAAAAAATTTTTATCCAGGTGAATAGAAAAAAGAGGCTGTAAAGCATACTCCCGTTTTGAGTTACCATTTTGTTTTTGAGATTTGGCCCATTTTTCCGCATTGTGTTTGAGATATACAGTCCATAATTTTTTCTCTGCTGCTTTTACATCTGCATCTTTACGCAACAGAAAAAAAGTATTTAAAAAAAGATTGCCCCAGTTGTTCATTCGTTCATTCAGTTCGGCTGCATCAGTTGGGTTTTGCCGTTCAAAGGGTATCAGCATATCAAACTGAATGGAAGAATTAAGTGGGGGAGTTTTTACCACGCCGGTTACAACAAAGGGTTCCAGTTCTTCATCCACTTCTATCTCCACAGTTTTTCCCATTGCATCTTCACGGCCAAAATATTTTGTGGCAGCATCTTCGCTCAATACAACTGAGTTTCTGCCTTTCAGCATCTCCGTATTATTACCTTTCAGTACATCAAGTGTAAATATTTTAAAAACAGAAGTATCGGCAAAGAGTACCTGTGCTTTTATTCCTTCGGTTCCTTTTTTTGTGGTCATCTCCCAACCCTTGATGCGGCAATAACTTTCTATTTCCGGAATTTCGGCTGCAAACACCGGCCCATGTGGCAAGCCACTATTACCTTGCCGCCATTCTTTACCCGATGTATCGGTTGTGGTTTGCACCAGCCTGTAAATATCTTTCCCGTTTTTATGAAATTTATCAAAACTCCATTCGTCTTTTACAAAAAGCAATATGAGTATTACACATGCCAGACCAATAGCAAGGCCGGTAATATTTACAATAGATAATAATTTATTGCGGCCCAAATTGCGTATGGCTATTTTAAAATAGTTTTTTAGCATGATAATATTTTTATTCAGACCTTAAATTTTTTATCGGGTTAGACCTTACTGCCTGCCACACTTTTATACCAGATGTAATTGCCACTATAATAAACAATACAATTACTGAATTAATTATGGTTGTTACTTCGATACCTGAATTAATTTTAAAAATCATATCCAGCAAAAGTTTAGTGAGTGCATAACCGCCATAGCAACCTACTGCAGACGCTATAATAAAAATCCAGAAATATCCACGGTTAATTAAAACAAGTATATGCCTGGCATTAGCACCTACTACTTTTCGCAACGCTATTTCCCTCATTTTTTTAAGAACGGTAAGTGAAACCAATGCAAACAAACCGGTTGAGGTAAGTAAAATAGAAATGATAGCAAACCAGGAAAATATTATCGCAATATTTTTGGTTGTTTTATACGCCTCAGCTTTTATTTCATTCTGATAAAACCCTGTAAATGGTTTCATCGGAAATATTTTTTTCCATGCAACTTTTGTTTTAGCATAAACTGATTCTAAATCTGAAAGCTTAGTTTGTAATACAAGAAACTGGTACCTGTTTTCTTTTGCAAGTTTAAATACTGCAGGTTCAGCAGGGTCAAAAAGCATGTCAAGATGAAAATCTTTCATCACCACAACTACGGAATAATTTACACTGTCAATAAATATTTTTTTACCCAATGCCTCTTTATCTTTCCATCCAAAACTGGCTGCCATGTTTTGTGTAATTAATATGGAGCTGGTATAATCAGCTTCCATTTGTGCATCAAACGCTCTGCCCTCTGCAATTTTCAGGTTCATTGTTTTTAAATAATCCCGTCCTACTTCAAGATAATTAGTTTCGTTTTTTTTATTTTCCGCTTCGGCTACCACATTTCGGTAGCCATATCCAATATGATTTCTTGTTCCGGCTAATGCAGTTACCTGCGGAATGGCGGCTACTTCATTTTTAAAAGCAGCAAATAAAGTTGTATCGGTAACAATAGTACCTATGGTGTTTTCAATATTATATCCATAGTCGTAGTTCTTTTGAAATTTGGCATTACGTGCAAATCCAATTCCGGCAATTACTGTTATGATAGCAACGGATAATTGCAGACCAAGCATAATCCTGGAAAATAAATTTGTTCCGCCAAACTTAACAGTGCCCCTGAAAATTATGGATGGATTAAAACGGCTGATATAAAATGCCGGATATGCGCCAGCCAGCAACGTGGTAATAATAATTATTGTACCAATAAAAAGTAACAGCTTCACATCATGAAAATAGTCAGCAACAATTTTTACCCCATTGAACATTTGATTAAAGGCAGGGAACCATAAATAATTCAATAACATTGAAAGCAATGTTGCAAGCACCACTATAAACCCACATTCCAGCAACATCTGAAAAATTAATTGCCGGTACGAACTGCCCATTACTTTACGTATTCCAATTTCTTTCAATCTTCTGTTTGCACGGGAAACTGCAGTATTAGAAAAGTTAAGACAGGCAGAAAGAAAAATTAATAAAGCAAGAATGAGCGGACCATACGCTGCAGAGTCCGAGGGTCTTGGATAAAGATTGTTATTATCTAATTCGGCAAGAGCAGCATTTTCGTTTAATGTAATAAGTTTAAACCCGGCAGTTTTCCAATCTTCTCTTGCTTTTCTCTGTATGGGGATATACTTATCCAATTCTTTTGCAAGCCTTGGTGCATCAGCAGCATTAGGTATTTTAAAATAGGCTGCATCTAACATCCAGCTCCAGTCATCGGGAGCAATCTTTGTTCCATCGCCTTTTAATTGATTTTCAAAATTTGAAATAAAATCAAAATGCATGGTGGAGTTTACCGGTAAATCTTTAAGAACACCAGTTACCGTTAGTGGCATTGAATAAGTTTCTCCAGAATATAAAATCAATGATTTGCCTACCGCATCTGTTTTACCAAAATATTTTTTAGCAGTTCTTTCTGTAATCAGCAAAGCATTTTTATCAGCAATACTATTGGAGCCGGCTACTAACGGAAAATTAAATAAATCAAAAAAGGCGGGATCGGTAAAATGTACTTGTTCTGCAAATGGTTCGTTCTTATCATACTTTACATTCAGTCCCCTGCTATCAAACCGAACAGCTTTTTCAATTCCTGAAAATTCATTCTGCGCCAGCATTACAGCAGCCATCGGAAAAATTCCTTTCATTCCATTTGCCCCTTCTTTAAAAGACAGGGCCCTGTAAATTTTATCTCCGTCTTTATGAAAATTATCGAAACTGAAACTAAAACGGTAATCTTGATAACCCCAAACAATGGCAGCTATTCCAATGGCCATACCAATAATGTTTAATAATGTATAGCCCTTGTAGCGCCACATATTGCGTAAAACGATTTTAAAATAATTTTTTAGCATACCCAGTTGTTTTAAATTATTGAGACCCTGAAATAATCAATAATTACTAATTAATAATTAATAGATGCATCATTCTGTACGGAGGGATTTTACCGGGTTACTCAGTGCGGCTTTTATTGCCTGAGAACTCACCGTTATTAATGCAATTAAAACTGCAATAACACCAGCTAATGCAAACACCCACCAACCGATATCTATCCTGAATGCAAAATCCTGGAGCCATTTATGCATGGCCCACCAGGCTACCGGAAAGGCAATAATGGCGGAGAGTAAAACCAGTTTTAAAAAATCTTTTGAGAGCATGCCGGTAATGTTAGCAACAGTTGCACCCAAAACTTTACGCACACCAATTTCTTTAATGCGCTGCTCTGCCATATAAGTGGCCAGGCCAAACAAACCAAGGCAGGCAATTAAAATGGCAATAACGGCAAAAGTTAACCCCAGCTTTCCGGTGCGTTGTTCTTCCCTGTACATATCATCAAAGGAGTCATCTAAAAACTGGTAACTGAAAGACATACCCGAAGCCAACGTTTTCCATTTTTCTTCAATATTTTTTACCAGGTCCTGCACATTGGCCGTGCTTATTTTAAAAGCAGTAGCTCCTGTTCTGTCGCCCAGGCGAAACAATAATGGGCCTACCGTTTGTTTTAACGATTCGTAATGAAAGTTTTTTACCACACCAATAATGGTAAAGCCAATAAGATCTGCTGTGGCAGGGCCATTGCCATTGGTGTATAGTTTTTTACCAATCGGGTTATCGAAGCCCAAATATTTAGCAGCCGTTTCATTAATGATGATGGCACTGGAATCAGCCCCATATTCTTTTGAAAAATTGCGGCCGCTCAGCATCTCCATATCCAGGGTTTTCATATAGTCGTAATCTATTCTCCATACCTGTGTACTAAGGCTGTTCTTAGAATCCATCACAGCTTCTTTAGAATAGGTGTTGTCGTTTCTGGAAGAGTTGGATACAGGAAGAAAGCCAGCAAATGTAGCGCTGTTTACCCCTGCCAGTTTTGATATTTCGTTTTTAAAAGCAGTAGCATTTTTTCCCAATGCATAAGTATTATTTACTACCAGCACCTGGTCTTTATTAAAGCCCAATTTTTTTGTTTGTATAAAATTTAATTGACGGTAAACAATGATGGTGCCTACAATAAGCATAATAGAAGTGGCAAACTGAAATACCACCAGCACATTGCGCAGGTTGCTTTTTTTAAACCCTGCATTTACCTTTCCTTTTAGTACAGCAATAGGTTTAAAAGAAGATAAATAAAATGCAGGATAACTGCCAGCTATTAGACCCACCGCAAGAGGAAGCAGGAGCAATAAAATTAAATAACCGGGGTTTAATAAATCGGTAATGGCAAGGCTTTTGCCAGACAGGTTATTAAAGTAAGACATGCCTGCCCATACGATAACAACCGCAATTAAAAGAGAAATCATTGCCATTAATATTG
>JAYVGA010000210.1:0-6372 GCA_043772635.1 Chitinophagaceae bacterium | reverse complement strand
GCTTCTGCACTATCGGCCTGTACTTTCAGTTGCACCTGGTTTAGCTTATTCATCAACTGGCTCAGCTTTAGCTGAAGACCCTTATTGATGGCTCCAATTTGCTGATCTGTTACACCTACTTTGCTTTTATAATATTCAACAGATAATTGTTTACCGGCAAGTTGTTCTTTTGTGCGTTGTAATAAATCAGGATCCAGGTAGTCTGTTTTTACTTCTGTTATTTGCACGAGTGTATCACCTGCTTTTACATAGTCACCTTCTTTAATATGCCATTTCATTACACGCCCGCCAATGATAGTATTTACCTGTTGCGGCCGCTGGTGCTGGTATAAAGTTGTTACCGTTCCTTTTGCACGTATGTTTTGTGTCCAGGGCAAAAATAAAAAGATGATAAAAACCAGGATACAGATAAAAAACCAGGTGCTTACTTTACTATTTTTATTATGCTGATAAATATGTGTGTATGATTTTATTTTATCGCTGTTCATAATTACCTGTTTTGGGATTTGTTATCGTATTGCGTTATAATAGTACCTTCCTCAAGGGTTATAACTTTATCGCAGAGTGTGGCAAAATCATCATCATTGGTTACCACTACCAGCGTAGTATTTTTAAGGTTATGAAGTACCTGAATAATTTGCTGCCGGTTAGTTTTTTCAAAATGCTGCCAGGGTTCTTCCAGCAGAAGCAGGCGGGGCTGCCCGGCCAGTGCTCTTACCAATAATATTTTATGAATAACATTTCGGGGCAACCGTTTCCCTGTAGGATCAAGCATGGTATCATACCCGTTTTTTGATGCAGAAATAAAATCATTTAAACCAACCTTTGCTGCAATTTCAATAACAGTTTGCATAGAAATACTTTCATTACCTAACGAAATATTTTCCCATACAGTACCATTAAAAATATCCTGCAGGTTTATAAGAACCCCCATTTGTGAACGCACAGATTCTAAATCATAGTTACCGAGTGGTACACCATCCAGCAATAAAGAACCTTTAAAATCTGTATACGCTCCTGCCATTAAGCGCAGCAGGGTTGATTTACCTGAACTTTCATTTCCTTTTACACATATTTTTTCACCGGGGTTTATCTGCAACGAAATATCCTTCAACACATCAGACGTATTGTTATAGCTGAAGCTCAAATTTTTTATTTCTATTTTTAAGCCCTTACTGTTACCTGGTAAATGAACTGAGCCATTTTCTTCCACCGGTTTATCAGTAAGGTTGGATAGTTTTTCTACAGACGTGAGCGTATCATAAACACTGCCCAGGTTTATAATAAGTTTTTCTACAGAGGTAAGTACCAGCAGTATGATAATTTCTGCTGCTATAAACTGGCCTATGTTGAGTTGTTGATTTACCAACAGCAGAGTGCCCACAATGAGCATAGCAGCAGTGATAATTGTTTTAAAAATTACCAGCATATTATATTGTAACAGCAGTATGCTGAAATGACTGTTACGGGCTTTAAGGTAGCCAGTTACCTGTTCATCTGTTTTTACCAGGTGCAGATCGTTGCTTTTAGTAAGTTTGATGGATTTAATAACCCTTGCTGTTTCTTCTAACCACCCGGCTACATTATATTTATAAGTGCTTTCATCAATACTGGTTTGCAGGCCACGGTTGCCGGTGTAGCGCAGTATGAGCCACAGCAGGATAACTAGAATTAAGCCAAAAAGTATAAATGCAGGATGATAAAAGGAGAGCAGTATAAGTCCAAATAATATCTGAATGCTGGCAGTAGGTATATCCAATAAAATCTTGCTTAAATTTTTTTGCAGTATAGGGATATCAAAAAAGCGGTTTACCAATTCGGGCAGATAAATATTATCTGTTTTTTTAAGATCCAGTTTGGGAATATGCTCTGCAAAGGCAAAAGCGTAACGGACAAATAATTTTTGCTGAATTTTTTCAATAATCTTCATTTGGTTTACCTGCATAATGCCCGCCACAAATACCCCCGCAACCACCAATGTAATGAGTACAATTAAGGAAGCCCTCATGGATGCGCCTATAACAAAGCCAATAATGGCCTGAACCCCTAAAGGCAATGAAAGCTGTATCAGACCATTTAATATGGCATAGAAATAAACAGCGGTAATTTCTTTTCGTTCCAGTTTTACCACATTTAGAATCCTGGTAACCGGGCTTGCAATTTTTTGCATTAGCTAAATTTTTTTAATCAATATTTATTTACCCATTCATCTGTACCAGGTCTTTGGCCGATATACAATTTTTAAAGACCTTAAATAAATTACTATTCAATTTTATTATTAAACATACTAAGGCCAATAACTTTAAACTCAATACCGTTACCGGTTTTAATCCATAGCCCAGCTCTTTAATGCTCTGGCTCTTCCTCCATTGAATTTATTCCGATCACCCTTTTTTTAATCTTGTCATAAAGATTGATGGCCATGTGCACAACTGGCGTAGCACAGATGTAAAAATCAGTTTGAGGAAATTCCTTCTTTAAGCTTGCTTCAATTTCATTAAACAACATACTCTTGGTTACAAACTGAATAACATACACCTCGGTATGCACTGGTATGTGCCGAATTTAATTTGCATGAATCAAAGGCACTGCCAAAAACGTTTAAAGTAAACTTGTTTTTCAAAACACTATTGGCCACAGCATCGCCCTGTTGTTTACCGGCTACTAAAAGTTTTATAATAATCATTTGATTACTCTTTACGTTGTGAAGAAAAAAAATCAGGCAGGTTTTTATATCTGCCTGGGAAGGTTTCTGCACAATAAAATATATTGATGTTGTTTCTTTTAAACAATAATATATAATTTACCCACGTGTTATTTTCATTTTATGTTTCTTTATTTGCCTTTTCAACAACTCTACAACCTGCGCTACGGCGGCTTCAAACTGGCTGCCCCGGGCACTTGCCTGTAAATCGTTACCTGGTATAAACAATCTTATACTGCAAATTTTATTCTCTCCTGTTGTTGAACTTTCAAGTTTCAGGCAAACCTCACTCCCAATAATTTTATGGTAAAACCCTGTTAATTTATTTATTTTATTATCCACAAATTTTGTAAGCTCCTGCCGGGGAGTAAAGCCAGGAGATTGAATATTGATTTTCATAATTTTCAGTTTAGATTATTAGTAATTAAAGTATCCTCATAAAAACTTACCTCACCTGTTGTTATATCATGTATGCCGCCCACTATTCCTATATTTCCTTTTTCAATCATTTCTTTTAAAATGGGGCTGCGTTCCATAATGGCATGTACGGTTCTTTTTACATTAATACTGGCCACTTTTTCTACAAATTCAGCATTGCCGGAATTGCGGTTTTCTGCCACTGTTTTTTCGTCATAAACCGCCGGTTGAATTTTAGAAAGCAACGCTGTAAGGTTGCCCATTTCCACGTGGTCGCAGGCACCTTTTACAGCACCACATTTTGTATGGCCCAGCACAACAATAATTTTTGCACCGGCCACTTTGCAGCCAAACTCCATACTGCCCAAAATATCTTCGTTAATGATATTGCCTGCAATACGAACACTAAATACATCACCAAGACCCTGGTCAAAAATTAATTCTGCCGAAGTACGGGAATCTATGCAGCTTAAAATAACTGCAAAAGGATGTTGGCCATCGGATGTTTCATTGGCCTGTTGCAAAAGATTCCGGTTGGCTTTCAGGTTATTTATAAACCTGTCATTCCCATTCTTTAAAATTTCCAACGCCATGGCAGGTGTAATAGCAGCCTGCATTTCTTTAGTTAATGTTTTCATTTTATTTTTTTTTAATTATTAATTTGATGATGAATATGCGGGTTCAATAAATTTTATTTTTTCTACTGTGATGTTCCTGGTTTTAGCATTCACCTCATAATCCCTTATTAATTCCAGTACATCGTATGCAACAGATTTTGAGTTGGAAAAATCAATAATCACTTTTGAATTTGCCGGAATTTCTTCCAGTTCTTTTACCACATTGGCTTTATTAAAAAATGAAACCTCCTCTGCTAACACAAGCTGATAAGTTTCAACACCATCTTCTGTGGTAATCGTTTCTTTCATATGGTGCGAATTGCGATAGCTGTGCAGCAGGGCATAAAATCCTCCTACTATTAATCCTGCCGCAATTCCTTTTAATAAATCGGTTAGTAAAATGGCAACTATCGTAACTATAAAAGGCACAAATTGCTCCCAGCCTAATTTATACATCTGTTTAAATAAAACAGGCTTGGCTAATTTATAACCTACTATAATTAAAATAGCTGCTAAACTGGCAAGCGGAATCATATTGAGTAACCCTGCAATAGTAATAGCACTTATTAGTAAGAATACCCCATGCAGTATGGCCGACATTTTTGTTTTACCACCAAATGAAATGTTTGCAGTGCTGCGCACAATTACCTGTGTTACCGGTAAACCGCCAATTAGTCCCGAAACAATATTTCCCAGGCCCTGAGCTTTTAACTCCCTGTTAGTTGGTGTAACCCTTTTTTGTGGGTCCATTTTGTCGGTGGCTTCTACACATAATAAGGTTTCTAAACTGGCAACAATGGCCAGTACAACCGCTACTTCCCAAACTTTAAAATTTGTAATGGCAGAAAAATCGGGGAAAGTAAAAAAACTAAAAAACTCCCCTAAGCTATTGGCAACAGGTAGTCTCACCACCTGGTCTTCTGCCAAACTGAAATTTAATGTGCCGCTTTTAAAAAGGTAATTCATTATAATACCCAAAACCACCACCACAATTGGCCCTTGTATCAATTGAAATATTTTATGTTTTTTGGTTAATACTTTATCCCAAAATATTAATATGGCTATTGATATGGCAGCTATAAGAACTGCCCCAGGTGTTACAAAATCAAATGCCTTAAAAATTTCAGAAAAAGTATTTTCTCCATCTGCCTGAATAAAAGCATCGTCTCCAACAGCATCTTTGTCCCATCCTAAAGCATGTGGTATTTGTTTTAAGATAATCAGCAGCCCTATGCCGGTAAGCATTCCTTTAATTACAGAAGAAGGAAAAAAATAAGCAATAAAGCCTGCCTTGGCAAAGCCCATAATGAGTTGAATGATTCCGGCCAGCACCACGGCTAGTAAAAAAGCAGGCCAGGAGCCAAGTGCGGCAATAGAGGTTAACACAATTACCGCTAACCCTGCAGCAGGGCCACTAACGCCCAGTGGAGAACCACTGGCAATACCCACTATAATTCCTCCCACTATACCAGCTATTATCCCTGCAAATAGTGGCGCACCGGATGCTAATGCAATACCCAGGCATAAAGGAACTGCTACAAAAAAAACAACGATACTTGCAGGGAGGTCGCTTTTTAATTCTTTAAACATATTTTTTACTTCCATAACAAAAGGTTTTGGTTTTTGATAATGCAATGATAGTATATTTATTTTAAATGATAGTAATACTATCTTATTTAATTGTAAAACTTTTACCTAATTTTGACAATTGTATTTCAGCGCAACCTTTTTAATGCTGGTATCAGATTCATTACCGACAAAAAATTAAACCGGAACAAATGGAATTGCAGTTACAAATAAAAATGAATGATAAGTTGTTTCTAAGAAACCCTGAGCAGAGTGAACTTGGAAAAAAAATCATTCTGCACAGTATTAACCTGATATATAAAAATGGGTTTGAGTCTTTTACTTTTAAAAAACTGGCAGAAGATATTGGTACAACAGAGGCAGGTATTTACCGGTACTTTGAAAACAAGCACCGTTTGCTGATATACATTGCAGCCTGGTACTGGAGCTGGGTAGAGTACCGCATCAGCTTCTACACAAATAACATAGAAGACCCCCTAAAAAAACTTAAAAAAATAATTTATTTATTAGCCACCACCGTAGAGGATGATATTAAAACAAGCCATATTAATGAAAATGCCCTTCACCAAATTATTATTGCAGAAGGCTCAAAAGCCTATTTAACCAAGCATGTATCCGAAGATAATAAAGACCAGTTGTTTAAACCGTATAAAGACCTTTGCGCTAAAATTGGAGAAATTATTCTTGACTGTAACCCTAAATACAAATATCCAAAATCGCTTGCGAGTACTATAATTGAAATAGCACATTTTCAAAATTTTTTTATGTATAACCTCCCTTCCCTTACCGATTTTGGAAAAGATAAAGATGAGCTGAAGATTATTTTATTTTTGGAAGATTTGGTGTTTTCGAGTATTAAAAAGGGATAGTCCTGTTGGGTGTATGAGTAATGTTTCTCAACAATTAAATTACTATTGCAGTCTAAAGTTACTGCAATGCGCTGCACAATTATTTAGGGTCTCCCTGAAAAAGAAAAATAATTTTTGATATTGGGTGGCATCAACTAAAATTGTTGTCACTTTTTTATTTTTTAGGGGGTAGATTTTA
>JAYVGA010000209.1:0-3784 GCA_043772635.1 Chitinophagaceae bacterium | reverse complement strand
CTCCTTACTCATAAACATATCACCAATAGGAGCATCATTTAATCGGCTACCGCATCTTTTACCCAATGGTTGGCATGCGTACCCGGATTATACATGGCGAGCAGTTCGGCACTTTGCCCATCGCTGTGCAGGTGCGTACTTATAATTCCCTGGCCTTCTTTGTCGGTAGCTTGCAACACCACTGCACCGGCACCATCCCCAAATATTACCGATACATTTCTGCCACGGGTACTAAAGTCTAAACCAAAAGAATGTTTTTCGCTGGCCACCAGTAATATATTTTTATACATGCCGGTTTTAATAAACTGATCGGCTACCGACAAGGCATACACGAAACCGCTGCACTGGTTACGGATATCAAGCGCACCCACTTCTTTCATTTGCATAGCCCGCTGCAGCAGTACGCCGCAGCCCGGAAAATAATAGTCGGGGCTGATGGTGGCAAAAATGATAAAGTCTACTTCGTCTTTTGTAATGCCTGCCCTTTGCATTGCAATGGTAGCCGCCTCTACACCCATAGTGGTAGTAGTTTCTTCTGTGCGGTGTGCATAGCGCCGTTCTTTAATACCGGTGCGTTCCTGTATCCACTCATCAGAAGTATCCATGTATTGCAGGAGATCGTTGTTGGTAACAATATTTGCAGGAACATAGTGGCCAATGCCGGCAATAATGGTTTGATGCATGATACAATCGTTTAAGTTGTGCAGCAGGATAGTATTTTAAAAAATATTGTTGCGGCTTCGGTAAGCAGGCAGTTATTTTATTTATTTACGCAACAGTTGCATTAAGCGTTTCCCATAACAGATCTTTTAACTGCATAAGGCCATCGCCGGTTACGGATGAAATAAAAATATGCGGAATGCTTTTAGGCAATTCTTTTGCAATGGCTTGTTTCAATTCTTCATCCAGCATATCCGATTTGCTTACGGCAATAACAAAATCTTTTTGCAGCATATCGGGGTTGTACTGTTCCAGCTCGTTTCTTAAAATTTCAAATTCTTTTTTATGATCCTTACTATCGGCAGGTATTAAAAAAAGTAAAATAGAATTTCTTTCTATATGCCTCAAAAACCGGTGTCCTAATCCTTTACCTTCCGATGCGCCTTCAATAATTCCCGGCAGGTCTGCAATGCAAAAACTTTTTTCATCCCGGTAGGCCACAATACCCAGCTGCGGGGTAAGCGTTGTAAAAGCATAATCTGCAATTTTTGGTTTGGCAGCGGTAATGCTGCTGAGCAAAGTAGATTTACCTGCATTGGGAAACCCCACCAGGCCCACATCGGCCAGTACTTTTAATTCCAGTATTTTAAACCCTTCTACGCCGTCTTCTCCGGGTTGTGCATACTCCGGCGACTGGTTGGTGGATGTTTTAAAATTACTGTTGCCCAGCCCGCCACGGCCACCTTTCATTAAAATTATTTCCTGGCCATCATGCAAAATTTCTGCTTCCTGCTCCCCGGTTTCTTCATTTTTTGCTATGGTACCCAGGGGCACTTCTATGTAAATGTCTTTGCCGGTTTTGCCGCTGCTGTTATTACCTGCGCCATTACCGCCATCTTCTGCCAGTACATTTTTATAATAACGAAGATGCAGCAGCGTCCATAGCTGAGTATTGCCTTTTAATATGATATGTGCGCCCCGGCCGCCATCGCCGCCATCGGGGCCACCCAGTGCAGTTAATTTATTACGCATAAAATGTTTGCTGCCTGCACCACCATGCCCGCTGCGGCAAAAAATCTTTATCTGATCTACAAAATTTGACTTTTCCATTGGCTGTAAAGGTCAGAAAAAATTCTTCATTAAAGCAGTAAACATTAAATTGTGGTTATGAAAACGATCATTTTAATTATGTGTGTGATAGCTACAGGTTGCTGCGGTACAAAAAAAACAGACAATGGCCCACTTATTAAAGAAGATACTGTAATACAAAATACATTGCCGCAAAATATACCTGCATGTATTAGCGGGCTGATAGAAACTTTTACAAAAGAAGAAAAACAAAACCCGCCCCGAAAAATTTACAGTTATACTTACCGGGATAAACAGGTGTTTTATGTAACTGCTCCCTGCTGCGATTTTTTCAGCGATTTGTACGACAGCGATTGTAAACTTATAGGGCATCCTGATGGCGGCTTTACCGGTAAGGGCGATGGTAAATTTCCAAATTTTGAGAAAGTAAGAAGCAATGAAAAATTGATGTGGGAAGATAAAAGGAAGTAAAATTATTCGGAAAAAATACCTGATAAGTCTGCAGCAATAGTACAATCATTGCCCAGTTCAAAATTTCGTATACTTTTTTGCTCCTGGTATTTATTATTAATCAACTGAAAATATTCTATTGATTTTTTTTCAGGATCTGCCATTAAATAATATTTTACTCCATGCTGTTGGTAGAGGTTAAATTTTGTATTGCTGTCTTTGAGCCTGGTAGAAGGAGAAAATATTTCAATAATCAAAACCGGCACTGACCTGATAACTTCTTTTTTATTGTAAGCGCCGCAAACCAGCATTATATCAGGTTTTACAACACTATCATCACTTAACACCCAGTCGCATTCGTATAATGTATTACAATTGCAATACTGACTGTTTTGTTTAAGAGCCTGCTTAAAAGAAAATATGATATTACTTCCTATCCACTGATGTTCGGGCAATGGAGAGGGGCTCATGGCATAAGGATATCCATTGATCAATTCCCAATCATCTTCCCAATGAAGATAATCGCTGTAAGTATATTTTTGTATGTATTGTTCCTTCAGCATTTATAAATACAAGTTACAAATTAATATTATTAAACTATTTATTTTGTATTGTTCCAGGGTTTATAATCTGCATTTTGTATAAAACAATCTTCGGGGATTTCTCTAAGTGGTTCGCATTCTTTCCAACCCTGTTTCATATCAAATGGTAGTTGCCGGTATAAGTCAGTGCCTGCTGTTTTCCATGCCAGCATTTTATCAGTTACTTCTTTTAAAATTTTATAGGGGTTGCCTGCCACTACACTTCGTGCAGGAATAATAGTATCAGCTTTTATAAAAGTTAATGCACCCACTACGCATTCATCACCCAGTTGCACATTATCCATTATTACGGCGTTCATCCCTACCAGTGAGTTGCGGCCAATGTTGGCTCCATGTATAATAGCACCATGCCCAATATGCGCTCCTTCTTTTAATAAAACCATTACCCCCGGAAACATGTGAATGGTACAATTTTCCTGCACATTGCAACCGTCTTCAAGAATGATTTGTCCCCAATCGCCACGAAGGGCAGCACCGGGGCCGATATAACAATTTTTGCCGATGATTACGTTGCCGGTTACAGTTGCCTGTGGATGAATGAAACTACTTTGATGAATAACCGGTATGTAATTATTAAAAGAATAAATCATAGCAAAGTTTTATTCGTTCTAAAACAAGTTCCTTTAAAAATAGCCACCACATGATCTTTTTGATTGCTGATGGTTATATGATAAAGCCCTGTAGATTTTCCGTTATGAAACTCCTTTGTTTCAGCAGTTAATACATCATCTACATGCACCGGTTTTATAAAATTTATTGCAGTATCCAATGCAACCGATAATATATTTCGGTTGTTGCAGGCAAATGCAAAACAACTATCAGCCAATGAAAAGGCTATGCCACCATGTACAATCCCAAAACCATTAATCATTTCTTTACGCACTGTCATTTTTATTTTACTGTATCCTTCTTTTATATCCAGCAATTCTATGCCCAGCCACTGGCTAAAGAGATCATGCTCCATCATGTGGGCAACCACTTTT
>JAYVGA010000208.1:0-12338 GCA_043772635.1 Chitinophagaceae bacterium | reverse complement strand
CTCTTTATTGAAGCCATTGTAAAATGCATAAAAAAATATCCATGGCTCAGCAGCTCTGTGGATGGTGATAAAATTATTATAAAAAAAGACCTGAACATTGGCATGGCCACAGCACTGCCCAATGGCAACCTTATTGTACCGGTTATTAAAAATGCCGACCAGCTAAACCTTGCAGGCCTAACCAAAAAAGTAAATAGCCTGGCTAATGCTGCACGCAACAACCAGCTAAAACCAGATGATACCACCGGCGGTACATTTACGCTTACCAATGTAGGCACTTTTGGCAGCATCATGGGCACACCCATTATAAACCAGCCACAGGTGGCCATTATGGCCGTAGGTGCTATTAAAAAAAGACCCATGGTTATTGAAACCCCACAGGGCGATACCATCGGCATACGCCACATGATGTATATTTCTTTAAGCTACGATCATCGTATTATAGATGGTGGCCTGGGCTCTACTTTCTTAAATGCAGTGAGTAAAGAGCTGGAGAATTTTGATCCCAACAGGGAGATATAAAAGGCAAAGGTCAATGCCTGCCCCTACATTTTTGTAGGGGGTCAATGGTCAATGGTCAATTGTCAATATTGCAAATGAATAAAATTTAAAATAGAAGTTCTGGATTTTCCGGGGCTTTTTTTATGAAAGATCTATAACCCTATTATAATTGATAATCTATATAATTTATTTTAGCTAAGTTGCGTATGATAACATCAATGTTCAGTGTTGGTGTCAAAGCTACTAATCGTTCCAAATAACATGGCTAACTTTCTAAATATCTTAATGCATGGACAATTTAAAGCAGACATATTTTTGCAAGTTTTAAGAGACTTTAGGAAAGGAGGAGTAAATCCAAAAAATTATGATAGTATTATAAGTATTGTGAAGGACTTGAAATTTTCAGAGTTATCTCAATTTGAATTAACAGATATAAGTAAAGATGATCTTACATCTATAATAAGAGAAATAAATTTAAGAGGAATTGAACACAATAAAAAATGTTGGCATCCCGACTTATCTAACTCTTGCGATTTAGATAAGTCGGGTAACCTAAAAATCAGTGCGGCACATTCAATACAAAACAAAGGAATATTAAATAAAATTAGTCACAATGGTCACGTTATGACCTACTCAATTGACAAAGGAGAATTTAAAGGTGCAAATAAAGGAAAAAGTTTAGCATCAATATTTTATGGATTTTGCAACAAACACGATGCAATTTTCAATCCTATTGAAATGGAGAAATACAACCAAACTATTCAACAAAACTTTTTATTTGCTTACCGAGGCTTTGTTATTTCGGCGCATAAGAAAATTGAAGGTGCATATCTTATGAATTTTGGAGAACAATATTTAAACGATATTAATGAAACTAAAAACATATTCGATAACGCAATTTTAAACAAAGACTATGATATATTAGAAACTGTCGTTATTGAATTGCCCGCATTTTATCCTATTGCTACATCTTCAAGTTTTTATCTTGATTTTGATTTTGAAAACAATTCAATCCCTCATTCTGATGACAGGATGGAAATGGTTTTCATCTCCTTATTTCCAAGCGAAACAAAGTCTTATTTTATTCTAAGCTATTTTAAGATTGACAAACATTTATATGGTAATGTTGGAGCCCAATTAAAATCAAGAAATAAATTCAAATCAGATATAACAATGTTAATTGGAGCTCATGTAGAAAATGTATATTTCAATCCGATTTATTATGAAACATTCATAGCAAAACATGAAGAGTCCTTAAAAAAACTAAAACGAGAGACACAATATGATTTTATGCCAGCAAATACTAATCAAGTTATCTCAATGACTCCTGATAATTATTTAGAAAATTTATATGAAATTGACTTTTTTGGATACTAAGAATAACTACAGCCAACATATAGGGCTTAAACGAAGTGAAGCGCAGAGTGATTTCGATTTAACTCTATGTTGACTAAACCGAAACTATCCTGCCACTCATTATGGATTTCCAATAATTTCTACCCACCATTTCGCATGTTCTTGCGACGGTTAATTGCCCCATATTAATTGACGGAACAAACAATGAGAAAGCATAACGCTATAATATGGATAACCTATGCAATTTATTTTAATTATATTGCGAATAGGAACTTGAATGATAAGTGTTGGTGTCAACCAATAGTGGGCGACCTGTTTTTTATTCATCGGGAGACTCCCCGGATGACATAATACGGAACTATATAATAAATTATAAAACATAAAATATGGAAAATAAACTTGAAAAATTTGTTTGCAAGGTAATAATCTATGATGCCGAGAATGGTAACCACTTACGTATAATATTCAATAGAGAATCCCTTGATGATGTACTTAACATTGAAAGAGACAGTTCTGATAATGACCAATATATCAGGATAGGAGATACACTAACCATAAGCGAAATAAGATATAAGGTTACTGGTGCTCGATTCTCTCTCAGTGAATATAAACTGAACGAGACACGAGAAATGAAGGGAGATAGCGCATATTCAGAAACCCCACCGACACCTACTAATTGTGAGGTTGCATTTGGTGTTGAACGTCTGGACTAAGGAATATTTCAGTAAACTTTTCCCCTGTCACCGCTTGACCAAACCATGTGGGCATCCTCCATAAATGTTCTGTAACCTTTCCAAGATTATTACGTACCACTGGCTCCAGTGTTTGCGGTAGGCAAGGTCACAGGTGACAAATAATCCCAGCGTTTTGCAACTTAAGCAAGCATTAGCGAAGCGGTTATAAATTAACTAATTCAAAAAATAAAATCTTCATTAATCTTCCCAAATTATATCTGCTTAAATGTTGTAGATGTGGTTCAAACCGGAGGACAATGGTTTTATATTAAACTAAACCATAACTAAACTACAGCCAATATATAGGGCTTAAACAAAGTGCAGCGCAGCCGAACTTCGATTTAAAGCTTACATTCACACTCCTCAGAATTAAAATCATTTCAGCACGACAATGAACATTAAAAAATATTTACCCTTTGAAAATTATGTGTTGACAAGCAAGTTGTCTTTAGAAGAAGTTACAAGACGCTTGGCAGACAATATTGAGCCAAAAAAAAGTTTTAGGTTTTCTGGATTTAACAAAAGCTCAAATAAGCCATACGAAGGACAAATTTCAAACGGCACATTTACAATAAGCAGAATTATTAATTATAGAAATTCATTTTTGCCTGTTGTTACAGGACACATTTCTACATTTATTGGTAAGACGCAGATAAATGTGAAGATGCAGCCGGTGACTTTTGTCTTAATATTCATTTTTCTCTGGTTAGGCATTGTTGGACTTGCCTGTTTGGTAATTATTTTGGTGGGGCTTTTACAATTTCAACAGGTTTTACAAAATGGATTTTCGCCAATGATTTTAATTTCTTTTGGTATGTTTCTTTTTGGTTGTCTATTTACAACTCTTGCATTTAAAGCAGAAAGTAAAAAATCGAAAGAATTTTTAGAACAACTATTTGAGGGAGAAGAAAATTTTGACGCACGCTAATAAAGTGTAGCACAGCTATATTTCAATTTGGCCTATGTTGACAGAACCTAAGGTAAAAGGTTTATTTATTATGGAGTTTCAATAATTTCTGTCTATCATTTCGCATCGTCTTATTCAGTTAATTGCTCTACGAAAGAGAACATTATTTCCCTAAACACATATTATTAATAATGCAAGAGTATATGCAATAGCAGAACATTAAAGTGTATACTAACAACAATTTAAGATGACAGAATCAAATTAGTTTATTATTAAAGCCTATTTTTATAAAAGGCAGGCATGCAAAAACATCAATCTAATTACTGGCTGATATTTAAGAAAACACTTCATTAATTTTAAACCCTCCTAAAATGAAAAAATTAATTATCATCTTCTGTCTTATTTCTTTTAAAACTTCTTTTTCACAGGAAGGAAAAATTTATCTCAAAAATTCAGAAATAGCATCCGGCATTGAAAATGTTTATGTGTATGAGCCGGCTAAAGGGCTTTTTATACCTGAGGACGCTGTGGCCAGGGTTGTTCATGATTTTGCAAACCCCAAACGAATACCCCTGGTTAAAAAAGAAAATAAATACGAATTTTCTTTAAAATTACCAGGTTCTTCAACCTTTGTAATGTTTGCTATCGGCGACGCAAAGAAAAATACAATTGACAATAACAATGGAAAAGGGTTTGTAGTTTATTTAAATAACAAAACTAAGGCTGAAGTTGAAGCAGCAAAACTTAACAGATTAAAATTTTCAGAATATGCAAACTATGCCCTGGGCTTAAGCATTTCCCAAGATGAAATTATTGCTGAAATTGAGGAACTCTATAAACAAAATCCAGCGCTTAAAAAAGACCAGGATAGTTATGTTTATTATTTGAGATTGAAATACAGGAAAGATAATGTTACTGCTAAACCAGAAATAATTAAATATGCCAGGTTATTAGAAAATAAAAATGATGAAAAAAGCTTATCCATTGCAATAGACTTATATGCTATGCTTAAGATGCAGGAAAAGGTTGAGCAAATTACCGGGGTGGTTTTAAAAAGATACCCGAAAGGAGAATTGGCAAAGAGAAGTTTTTTTAGTGAAATTTACAGCAATAAGGGTACAACTGAAAAATATATTTTAGACAGGCTTAATGCCTATAGTAAAAAGTTTAATGACACCACAAGTGAAACTAAAAACAGGTTTTATGAGCTCCTTGTAAACTATTTTTTAAATACAAAAGACCTGCCTAACATTAATAAATACGAGGCCTTAGTAACCGATAAAGTAAATTTAGCCGGCCTGTATAATAATGTAGCCTGGGGATTATCTGGTGAAAACCTTACAAGCCCTGGAACAGATTTGGAATTTGCAGAACAAATCTCAAAAAAATCAATTGATATTTTAAAAGACAGGATGAACAATCCAATTGGTAACCAAAACCCGCTTGATTTTCAATTATCTTATATTGGATATGCAGATACTTATGCATTAATATTATACAAGCAAAAAAGGTTTGAAGAAGCTTATAAATATCAAAATGAAATATACAACTTAGATACTACAGGAATGGGCACTGATGGAAGAGAAAGATATGCTGTGTACATGGAAAAAGTAAAGGGCCTGGTATACACAAAAGATTTTATCCAAAAGCAATTACTTGCCGGGCAAAATTCTGCGATGATGGTAAAGCAATTACAGGAAATTTATAAAAAATTAAACCTGCCTGAAAGTGAATTTGAAAAAATAAAACAGGCTTATTCAGCATTAGCAACCAAAAAATTAAAAGAAGAAGTTATTGCAAAATATGGAGATACCAAGGCCATTGATTTTACTTTAACTAACCTGGAGGGTAAAAATATTAAACTATCAGATTATAAGGGCAAAGTTGTGGTGTTAGATTTTTGGGCAACCTGGTGTGGCCCCTGCCGTGGTTCATTTCCCGGGATGCAGGAATTGGCTAATGAATATAAAAACAAAGATGTGGTGTTTTTATTTATAGATACCTGGCAAGAGGGTACAATAGCTTCAATAAACAAAGAAGTTTCAAAATTTATAAGTGATAATAAATACACTTTTAATGTTTTATTTGATTACAAAAAAGACATAGTGGTTAAATATAAAATTGAAGGTATTCCTGCAAAAATTGTAATTGACAAAAACGGGGACTTATTATCTATAAACAGTTCTGCAGATAATTTAAAGGCATTAATTGATGATCAGATAAAGTAAACGTTTACTATGGCCTGAAAAAACAGTACCCAACCCTTATTTAAACGCATACACATTTAACACAAGTGGTTATCCCTCTACAGTATTTATTCCATACTTCCCGGGTGCTGATTATTCAAAAATTGTTTACCTGTATAAAACTTTATAAACTTTTGTACCCTTTTTAATTATCAATTACTAAATTGAAATGAAGAAGGGCTAACCTATAAAAACATAACGGGCAGCTAAGCTGGCCGTTATGTTTTTATAAGAATAAGCTGTATAATTCACAAAAATATCAGCAAATAATTTTACTGTATAATAACCTGTTGATTGTATGTATTACCATCAGGGCCTGTTAACAGGAGCTGGTAAAACCCTGCCGGTATATTTGCCGGTAGTTGTACTGCATTAACTGCAGCAGTGTTATTTACCTGTACACTCCCTTTATAAATCATTTGTGCTGCCGCATTGCTTAAGCTAAGCAGGTAGCTTCCTGCTACTGCGCCACTAAAACGCAGGTTAAGTTTTTTACCGGTTACCGGGTTGGGATATATTGTTACAAAAGTTTTTGCTTTAATACCATCCAGTTTTACAATAGCACTGTATTGTACCTGGCCGCTTATGCTGGTTGCCTTAATTCTGTAAAACAGGTTATTGCTATTGGCATCGTTATCCGTTATATTGTATTGTGCACGCCCACCATTATTGTTTTCCGGTAATGTTAATGCAAGGGGTAAAAATATTCTTGCATCGTTACTTTTTTCTACCACATAATCATGGATATTAATTTCGTTTTCACTCTTCCAGTTTACATTTATTGTTTTATCAATATCACGGCTGGCAATGATACTGGTAATATTTACCGGTAAAACAGCCAGTTGTTTAAACACAATTACAAAGCGGTTAGCCGCATAAGAGCCAGCAATATTCTGCACATTAAAATCTATAAATGTGGTTCCTGTCATATTTAATACCGTATTGCTGCCGGTATATTTATCTACCAAAAATGCCGTGCGGCCTGCATAATCCATATTATCCAGTATCAGCTCCCACTGGTAATTACGCACTCTTAAATTTCCCAGGTTAATAATAAGGCTGTCATTGTCTGCCGGAGCATGCCGCTTTTCAATAATAGAAAGTGTATTATCAGTTAGTAAAGAAACGTTTTCACCCGTATTGGGTATTTTAAGCATATCATTTTCATCAATATTATTGGTATAATTTTCATCAAAATAAGCCATAGTGCCATCTGCTAAAACAGGGGCACCTGCAGCAGGCACTATATGAAGCATTGCTCTTAAACGCTGTGGTTGGCCAGTGGTAAAATATGTGGGTGTAGCGGTCATTGCTTTGTCTTTTTCTTTAAAGCTTATTGTTCCACCAGTAGCATCACCTTTAATAAAAAATGCCTGGCCCGATTCTACATTATCCTGCTGGCTAAGAGCAGGGCCATAACTTCCACCGCCGGGAAACACTTCAAAATAACTGCCATTCCACGCCATCACCTGGTAGCCGCCAAAACCATAAACACCGGTTGCTTTTGAATCCCAAACCTGGTAAGCATCTATCAAACCATTTGTACCGGCATTGGCCATATCCAGTAAGGTTACCATATTTACCGGCGAAGCAAAGGGGTTACCCACACTTACTGTTTTATTAGCAGGTACACTTATTGCAGTTTGGGTACCCTGGTAAAGAAGTCCTTTTGTTCTTATGGTAGTAGCGCTGGTACTGGGAAAATCTGTAGTTCTTCCTCCCTGGATAAAACACATATATCCTGCAGTACTTTTAATTGGGTCTGTAGTTTTAGTAATACCTACCCAGGTATCAGTTAAAGAATTATAGGTTTTTACAGAAGGACCACCGGGGCTGTAACGGTCAAACGAATTAGCACTCCAGTTTGCATTTACATCACCAACTAAAAAACCTTTATCTGCCGGAAAAGTACCGTTTTCCTGCCAGCAATCTCTAAAAGTTTGCGTAGGGCTATTGGTGGGTACCGATAAAAAGCGCCACTTACGGCCTGAATTTATAAAACGTTCTACGCTTACATTTCCTGTAATAATATTTAAACTGTTTAACCCTGCGTTGGTAAGATCTGCCACACGTGCAGTTGCAGCCGCAGTTGATTTTAAAGTAAGAAAACCTGCTGTGCTCAATGTTTTGTTGTTTACATTTCCAAAAGATAATGTACCGGTAATATTCAGCGAATCTGCTAAACTAACCTGGGGAACAGTGGCCGCAGTATTGCTGATAGTAAGATTCTTAAGATTATTACCTATAAAAATACCCGATGGTATTATTTGTACAGCATTACCCTTCATTACCAGCGATCCGCTGGCACCATTAATTACTCCTGCAAGTTTAATAATGGTTTTTTCTGCAATAAGCGAATTGGCTCCTAAATTAAAAACCCCCTGCACTAACTGAATATCTTTTACAATGGTAATATTACCGCCTGATAAACTTACAGAGCTGGCATTATTTATATAAACAGAATCCGCTATCCGGGTAGCGGGCACTTCAAAACCGGTGATTGCTGCATTGGCATTATCGTACCGGATAACATAATTACTGCCGGCATTATAGGTTGGATAAACATCAAAAGATCCCGCATTAAAACCTGCTGCGCCTCCTCTTTGCACCAAACCCGCAGCACCATCACCTATTGTAATTTGATTACTGTTTATAAAAGTACCATACAACAAATTAAAACGGGTAGCAAAAATAGAGGCACTTAAAGTAACATTATTTGCATTGGCAATTTCTACAGCGCCGGTTCTAAAAGGCTGGGCAAGGGTGCCAAACGTACCAGATCCTGAATAGGACTGGGCCACAGTTCCGTAAAACCCAAAAAAGCTGTTGGTTTTATCGCCGGTAATGCTTCCGTTATTTAAAAATGATACACCCTTAAATATAGTAGATGTACCTGCCAGTGTATTTGGATTATAACAAAACAAACCTGAACCTGCATTGATTACCATATTGCCATTAACTGTTATGTCGTCATAAGCAAAAGTATTTTTAGGAGAGCCCGCACTGGTAATAGATAATCCTGGCATGTCTCCCTGTATATAATAAGTAAAGAGCGATACACTGCTTGCATCACCAACCTGTAATACCCCCCCGGTAATACTTTGTGTAGCCGGATAATTAGAATAATCCAGTAAAACAGTAGCAGCCTGCTGTAATACAATAGTTCCTCCACTCATGGTAAATGCGGCGCCTGCAAAATCAAAAGACGCAATGCTTGATGAGCTGTTGCCGATATCTGATACTAAAACAGTACCGCTGGTTTGTGTATAGTTTGCAAATGCAGTAAATACCATTCTTCCGGCCACATTTATATTACCTCCTTCTATAATTACATCGGCTGTAGATGCAGATGCATTAAGAGAGTTATTGATAGCATTACCCACGGTAAAAACACCCGTGGTATTTCTAAATAATCCGTTTAAAATAATATTGCCTCCTGTTGTAGTTACCGTACCCCCGTTATTCCAAAACCCTCCTGTGGCAGGTATAGTTGTATTGGCAGTAAAAGGAGTAATGGAAGATGATGATGATAATTTAAATGTGCCATTAATGATGGTTAACCCGCCATTTGTAATAGTAATAACAGACTGAACATCTAATACATTTGATAATAAAGTTCCTTTATTAATAGTGATGGTATTAAAGCTTTTTGTACCTGCGCCGGTAATAGTTTGTAAAGCTGTATTGCCATTAAAATTAGTATTACAAAAATCATTAGAACCAACACCGGCATTTAAACTCAGGGTACCTGAAACTATTAAGTTTCCCTGGAGGTTTATAGTATGACTGTTATTTCCCCCGGCATTTGAAACGGTAAATACACCCAAAACGATAATGTTTCCGGCTACATTTAAAATTCTATCGGTGGTGCTGTTAAACCTTAAAGTACCGGTTACAGTTAATGAAGATAAAGCACCCGTGGTTACGTTTATTGATACATTATGGCCTGCTGCTATAATTACATCATCTCCCGCAGCTGGAACACCACTGGGCAACCAGGTTGATGAAGTGCCCCAATTACCGCTACCTGCAGAAGTTTTTAGTAAGGCTAAGGCCGGGTTTGATAATATCACTAAAAAAAAGCTAACTACAATTATACAAAGAGGTTTTATATTTTTTAAAAGTGGTAAACATTTAAAAAACTGGTGTAAGAATTTACTCATAGTTATTGGTCTTAATACTTTTAATTCAAATAAACTTTTTATCTCAATATTATTAAATGCTAAATAAAAAGTTTAGCTGCAATTAAAACAGATTATTTTACTCTTTAAATGGCTTAATCGATAGTTTTATAGTAAAAAATCTACAGATCATAGCCAAATTCTTACTTTAACGTAAAAAGAATTTTTTTATGATTTTAAATTGAAAAATATTATAGTCTTTTCAAGATTTTCTTCAATAGCATTAGGTAAATGCCAGCCTGTTCTGGAGTATTAGGTATAAAAAATTTGGGATATTTTAAAGGTATTTCGCTATTACATGTATTTTTATTTCAGGCCTTACCAAAATTAAAAAAACAGCTTACGCTGTTTTTTTAATTTAATATTTGTTTGATATACAGTTACAGATAATTATTCTATAAACAGTATAGTATTACCCACCAGTCCAGCCGGCCCGCTGATAATTAAATGATACCTGCCTGCTGCCAAAGCTCCTGTAATTCTGAGAGACTGATTAGAAATTGGATAATCTACCGGAATATTTTTGCTAAAAACCCTTTCTCCATTTGCGTCTATCAGCTCAATCCTATAGTTACCCGGTGTTGCTCCCTCCATCTTAATATTTACCTGCCTGTTAGTTACAGGGTTAGGATAAACACTTAAAACAAATGGTTTTTTCACATCATCGCTCACTTTTACAATATCGCTGTACTGTTTTTGGCCACTGGTACTTAATGCCATAATGCGGTAAAAATTATCCTGGCTTAGCGGGCTTAAGTCATTATCTGCATATCGAGCATCTGCACCAGTATTTCCTGTAGCAGCCAGGGTAAGTATTCCTGTAAAATTTACCCCATCTGCACTACGTTGCACTTCGTACAACTTAATGTTGGTTTCATTGGCCACTTTCCACTTTACGGCAATGCTCCTGTTTGCATTGCGGCTGGCCTGCACACTAACAAAGCTTACCGGCACTACAGCCAATTGTTTAAATACAATTTTAAAACGGTCTGCTGCATAAGAGCCGGCAATATTTTGTACATTAAAATTCACCAGTGTTGTACCAGCCATATTAAGCGGGGTAATGGTTTGATTATAGCCGTCTATCAAAAACGCTTCCCTGCCGGGAAAATCCATATTATTAAGGATAAGTTCCCATTGGTAGTTTTGTACCCTTAGTTTTGTCATATCAATAAAAAGGGTATCCTTATCAGACACTGTAAAACGCCGGTCTACTACAATGGTTTGGTTGCCGGTTTTCCAGGCAACCCCTTCACCAATAGTGCTCATCTTTTTAATATCGTTTCTATCAATTTCATTAGTGTAAGAATCATCAAAATTAGCCATGGCTCCATCCAGTAATACAGAAGGATTGCCATTCTGGGCGGCAAGATGAAGGTTTAAACGAAGCCCCTGGGGATCTCCTGATGTAAAAGAAGCCACCATACTGCCAGCAGTTTTATCTCCCTCGTCAAACGTTAGTATTCCTCCCGATGAGTTTCCTCTTACTATAAAGGCCAAACCAGATTCAATATTATTATTTACAGAATTAAATCCTCCATAAATTGTACTGGGAACAAGATTTTTATAATTCCCATCTATATCCTTATAAAAAGTATTAAATGCCCCAAGTCCATAAAAACTTCCAAGAGACGGATCCCAAACATAAATAGCGTTATCCAGGTTAGTGGAATTTATATTTCTTAAATCTATCCTGGAAGCATAAGGGTTACCAATTACAGCAAATTGGTTTGCAGTAATGTTTATAGTGGGTTGGGTACCTGTGTACAGTTTTCCTTTTGTTCTAAATGTTGTGGCACCAGATGCCGGAAATACCACATTCCTGTCGCCAGGCACAAAAACAATATAGCCCTGGTTATTTTTTATGGGAGTTGTGGTATAATCAACTGGGTCCCAGATATCCGTAGCTCCGTTATAAATTTTTACTGAAGTATTGTTTCCTTTAGCATCAAAACCTCTTGCGGCAAAATCCGTTCTTGTATCTGCAGCCAGAAAACCATATCCTGCAGGCCCGGGCAAAACGCCGTTTTCCTGCCAGGTGCTTCTAATACTTTGGGTGGCATCATTTGTGGGAGCACTCAACAGGCGCCATTTTCGTCCATTCAGCAAATACCGCTCTACCATTACATCACCAGTTATTACATTTCCGCTGGCCAATTGCCCTACCCTTGCGGTGTTGCTGGCAGTTGATTTTAATACAATATTATTTCCTGTATTTAGCGTGGCTGTACCAGTACCAAATAAAAGTTCCCCGGTAATATTTAATAAATTACCAGCTGCATTAGAAACAATTAAACCGCTGGCATTACTCACTGTTATGTTATTTATGGTATTGGTAGAAAAATAACTTCCTGCAATGGTTTGAGCTGCAGTGCCATTAAATTCTAAAGTACCATTTAATGCAACAATAGTT
>JAYVGA010000207.1:0-3354 GCA_043772635.1 Chitinophagaceae bacterium | reverse complement strand
TGTTGATTTTGGCTTGGGTGCAGGTATTGGATATGTGCACGTTCCATCTGGTTTCGGCGTAGATGCAAGATACAATCTTGGTTTAAGCAACATTAATGAAAATGATGCGATAAAATCTACCAACAGAGGCGTACAGGTAGGCGTATTTTATCTTTTTAAACATAAATAATTTTTATCCGTTCCCCAATTAAAACCAGGGCTCAACGAAAGTTGGTCCTTTTTTTTGTACCACTTTTTAGTATTATTGAAAAAGCCGGAAAATGAAAACTTCCGGCTTTTTTATTTTAAGAATCTTCAGCGTTTTTATTCTGCAACTTTTAAAAAAAACTTCGTTACAAATTATTTTTTAAAACATTTATGAGCTCCAGTGCTGCAGCTTCTGAAGATGCCGGGTTTTGCCCCGTAATAAGTAAGCCATCTTTTACTACATAAACAGCCCAGTCTTCTTTTTTAGAATATAATCCGCCTTTATTAATTAATTCATCTTCCAGTAAAAACGGAACAACTGTTGTTAATTCCACTGCATCCTCTTCGCTATTGGTAAAACCGGTAACGTTTTTTCCTTTTACAAAAGCTTCGTCGTTATTTTCTTTTACATTTAATAAAACTGCCGGTGCATGACAAACTGCTGCAACAGGTTTTTTGTTATCCCAAAAAGCTTCTATTAAATTTATTGAATCTGTGTCATTGGTGAGATCCCAAAGTGGTCCGTGTCCGCCGGGATAAAAGACTGCATCAAAATCATCGGCAGAAACTTCCACTATTTTTTTTGTAGTGGCCAGTTGCTGCTGCAGTGCTTTATCGCCTTTAAACCTTATGGTTGCAGGCGTTTGGCTTTGAGGCTCATCGCTTTTAGGATCTATTGGAGGCTGGCCTCCTTTTGGAGATGCTAAGGTTACGGAAGCACCAGCTGCTGTAAAAGCATAATAAGGTGCAGCAAATTCTTCTATCCAAAAACCTGTTTTTTTACCGGTATCGCCTAAATCGCTGTGAGAAGTTAGTACCATTAAAATTTTCATTATTTAAATTTTTTATTTTTTAAAAAGCAGGAAATATTGATGCCTGCAAAGAACACAATAATAATGGCAAAACAGATACCAAGTGCAGACATTCATTCATTTGATTTATAAAAAATTTTAAAGTATACAAAAAGATGAAAAAGAAAAAAGAATTTGCAGTAATACCTTATAAAATTGTTGAGTTATAATTAGGCCGTATTATATGTTTATGATTTAGTTTACGCTCAGGGTTTTGTTTAAATGCTGCAGTTCTAAAATAGTATTAGTCCCATCTTCACTTTCCCTGTACATTGGGGCAAACTTTACTCCATGCTGTATTTCGGAAAAGATATAAGATGTTCTTTGCTGAACGGTAGAGCTATACACATCATCAAAGGCACGAACCAGCACATACAGCTCTACATCGGCCTTTTCATAATCTGCCTGGGTCAACTGCCACAAAGGGCTCTTTTCATCAATGGGGTGTACTACGGTAAAATTCATTGGCAAACTTTCTACATGGGTGCGCTCCAGTTCCAGTTCATAAAATTTGTACACTGTCTTTTCATTTTCTGTTAACTGCATTCCAATATTTACTTTAACCATAACATCACTAAGGGCGTGAGTATCTTTTGATGCAGCAAAACGAAACATCAAACCCGTTATGCCCTGGTAAGGCGCTACAATAGCAAGATTACTAAATGTAAGATTAGCCTTTGGTTTTGTAAAACGTCCATACATTAAACCGGTAATAAAGGCAAAAGACAGGAAACCTGTAACAGCTTCCATAGATGCTACAATATTTACAGCATCGCCTGTAGGGTTTATGCGGCCATACCCCACGGTAGTAAATGTTTGCGCACTAAAATAAAATATTTCTTTTAATTGCCCCCAGTTGCTGCTGGTAATAAAGCCTGCAAAATGCTCCAGGCCTATTGCATAATAAATTGCCGTAAAAAAAATATTAAGTAAAAGAATTGTGAGCAGTGTTACCCCTAAAAATTTAGCTGCAGATAAATGAAGCAGATCATGATAAATGCTGATACGGTTTAAAAACGGAATACCCTCACGGCTTATATTAAAAGTCCCATCCCTGTTTAAGAAACGGCTGGCATTGCCGGAGGCAATGTTTGTAAAACCGGTATCAATATTAACCTTGCTATTTTGATTAGCCCTGTTGAATATAGCCATATATCGCTGTTAAAAAGTTATTGCTTTAAGTTGTGGGATAAAAACAAGGCATAAAGATAAAGCAATTGGAAAAGACAACTTTTAAGGCAGCTAAGAATTATTGTTTGAAATAAAAAACCGGAATCACTTTTCAGCAATTCCGGCGTTTAAATGTTTGGTTTCTTAATTATTATCTTTTTTTAATTTTTCTGGTGTTTCCACTTCATTCATCCAGGCTGAGTTTTTATCGTCTGTATTTTTAGTGGTATAATCTCTACGCTGTTTCTCCAGTTTAGATTCTTTTTTTGCACCTGCTATTGCTTTAATTTTTGTTCTTCTTTCGGTATTTAGTGCAGTAAGCTCCATCTTTTTCTGTTCGTCTGTTGTGGCTGCATTTTCACGAATAACTTTAGCTTTATCGTTATAAGCCATATTAATAGCTTTTATCTGCCTGCCCTGCATATCATTTAATTTGGCAGCTTTATTTATTTCATTCTGGCTTCTATCAGTAGCATACCACTGATCTTTTTCTTCGCTTTGCTGCTTCCATTTTAGCTGGTTAAGGCTATCTACCTCTTTAAGCTTTTGCTCTTTCCATGCAATTCTTTCCAGGTCTTTTGCTTCTTCCGCCATACGCTCATCTTCTCTCCTTGTAGAGTCTATTCTAAGGCGTTCAACCCTGTCTTCTTCCATCATCAACTTTTTTTCATTCTTTATCTTAGCGATATCAGAATTTAACCGGGCTTCTGTACTTACCGTACTTTTTTTATTTTTTTTGCCTTTTTTAGATTGAGCCTCTGTAGCAAAAATGGTCATGGCCACTACAGCACATGTAAGAAATATTTTTTTCATAGTTAAATATTTTTATTTAAAGGCTGTTAGGCAATATCTGTGCCATTAGGGGTGAGGACTTAAAAATTTTTGATTTTACGCCTGTTAATATTTTATAAAAAGAATGCAAAAAAATAAGTAATGCACTGATAATGAGCAGAAATAATTAAGGGTAGAAAATTTCTACCTTATTCAATATAATTTTTTTAATCTATATTCTTCTGAGGTAAAAAGATTGATTTGGTGCGGTTAAAATTGGTATAATACTGAAAAATAGTTGGTAAAATCGCCTGTAATTCAATACAGGATTGATTTTGATACAAGCTATGTGAAAGTCGTTTCACATAGCTTTTTT
>JAYVGA010000206.1:0-29877 GCA_043772635.1 Chitinophagaceae bacterium | reverse complement strand
AAATCTACCCCCTAAAAAATAAAAAAGTGACAACAATTTTAGTTGATGCCACCCAATATCAAAAATTATTTTTCTTTTTCAGGGAGACCCTATTTATTTGTAATGAGGTATTTAAAATAGTGGCTTTTGTTTGTGTAATATTTTCTTCCTGTTTTATCCATTCATCATAATTATTAGCATACCACTTTGATGATGTATACATGCTGAGGCTTACGTTATGCTTAGCAGCAATACCATGTATTGCGTTTAGCAAAGTTGCTTCAATACAAAGTGAATTTAAAGTAACAAAATCTTCTGCCCTTCCCATTTTAATAATGAGTGCGCCATTAAAACAAACAACAGGAGCGTTTAAACCTAATTGATAATAAATTTTTTCTACAGCCTGTGGTGGCCTTGCCGTAGTAAGAATGATGGGTATTTTATTGATATGATGTACTCTTTGTATTGCAGATAATGTTCCTTCAGAAATTTTATGGTCTGAGGTTAACAGCGTTCCATCAATATCAATAAAAATGATCTTGTACATTTTTAAATATGATTCAAAGTTATTTACCAGCCTGCCTTTTTTGCGGGCGACAAACAAATTTTTACAAAAAATTTTTAAGGTATTGCAGCAATTAACTCCTGTGTGTATTTTTCTTTTGGATGATACATAATTTCATGTGCAGTGCCTTCTTCTATAATTTTGCCTTTATTCATTACCAGTATGCGGTCGCTTATATAATGCACTACCGAGAGGTCGTGTGATATAAAAATAGCTGTAAAATTATAGCGTTGTTTTAAATCGTTTATAAGATTTAATACCTGTGCCTGCACACTCACATCCAGTGCCGAAACGCTTTCATCAAAAATTAAAAACGAAGGTTGCAGTGCCAGTGCACGGGCTATGCATATGCGCTGCCGCTGGCCACCGCTAAACTGGTGAGGGTAACGGTTAAAAAAATCGGGGCTCATATTTACCTGCTGCAGCAACTGTATTACTTTTTCTTTTCTTTCTTTATTACCGGCGTGTAGGCCATGCACGGTAAGGGGTTCCATAATAGCATCGCCAATGGTTATTCTTGGGTTTAGGGAGCCATAAGGATCCTGGAAAACAATCTGCAGATCTTTTCTTATATGGCGTAGTTCTGCATTTCCCATAGATTGTATTTCTTTGCCACGCAGTAAAATTTTTCCGCTGCTGGGTTTTACCAATTGCAGGATGCTTCGGCCCAGCGTGGTTTTGCCGCAGCCACTTTCGCCCACCAGCCCGATGGTTTCATTTTCTTTTACCGTAAAACTTACATCGTCTACTGCTTTATCAAATGCAGTGGGCTTTCCAAACAAATTTTTTTCTGCAGGAAAATATACTTTAAGATGCTCTACGGCAAGAATGATTTGTCCGCCTGTTGGGGTTGTACTTAAGGGCTTCATCACCTGGCTAAGATCGGTTTGTAAGCTAATACCACCGGCAATAAAGTCTGATACTACCGCTAATCTTTTTCCTTTGCTTTCTTTGTGAGGCCGGCAGGCAAGCAGGGCTTTGGTATAGGCATGTTGGGGGTTTTGTAAAACATTTTTTGTAATACCCTGCTCTACAATAATGCCTTTATGCATTACCAGTACTTCATCTGCAAAAGCGGCAACAAGGCCAAGATCGTGTGTTATAAACAGCACACTCATGTGCTGCTGCAGCTGCAGTTTTTTTAATAAGTGTAAAATATTTTTCTGCACCCTCACGTCTAAGGCAGTAGTTGGTTCGTCGGCAATGAGCAGGGTAGGATTGCAGCTCATAGCCATAGCAATCATTACCCTTTGTTTTTGTCCGCCGCTTATCTGATGAGGATAACGCTTAAGCATAGCCGCAGGGTTGGGCAGTTCTACCTGTTCAAAAAGTGCTATCGTTTTTTGCCTGGCTTCTTTGCGGCTTAGTGATGTGTGCAGCAGCAGGCTTTCCATAACCTGGTAGCCACAGGTAAATACAGGGTTAAGGGATGTCATCGGTTCCTGAAAAATCATCGCAATATCATTGCCCCTTATTTTTTTTATTTCTTTGGATGATGCTGTGTTAAGATCTGTTTTATTTATTCCATCTGCACTAAAAAGCAGGCTGCCTTTTACAGCAGCTTCTTTGGGTAACAGTTTAAGTAAGGCCAGGGCAGTGATAGATTTTCCGGAGCCACTTTCACCTACAATAGCTGTGAGCTTGCCACGGTGAGCCGTAAACGAAATGCCTTTTACTGCAGGGGTTGTAATACCATCCTGCAAAAATGAAATGTGGAGATTGTTTACTTCAAGTAAGGCCTCACCCTCCCCAGCCTCACCCTCGTTCCCTCTCCGAAGGAGAGGGAGGCCCTGCTGTAAATCTTTATTCATCATTTGTAATTAAGCATTTCAGCAGCCTCACCCTCGTTCCCTCTCCTGCAGGAGAGGGAGGCCCGGCATTAATATTTTATATCGTCATTGTAATTAAGCATTTCAGCATTATATTTTTATTCAGCAAAATGCGGAAATTATATTTTGTTGCTGCATCCTTTATAAAAACCTATTCGCTTTTACTCTCCATCTACGTTCTCCCCTTCGGGGGAGTTAGAGGGGGCTTTTACTCTCCATCTACGTTCTCCCCCTTTGGGGGAGTTAGAGGGGGCTTTTTTAAAACTTCAAATGCCTCACCGTCATTCCGTCATTTATTAATTGTTTCAAGGAGTCTATTCCAATTTTTAAATGATTTTCTACATACTGCGATGTAACAGATTTATCACTCGCTTCTGTTTTCACACCCTCTGGTACCATCGGGCTATCGCTTACCAGCAGCAGTGCGCCGGTTGGTATTTTATTATAAAAACCTACGGTAAAAATGGTGGCGGTTTCCATATCTATGGCATAGGCCCGTACTTTTTGCAGGTACTCTTTAAATACTTCATCATGTTCCCACACCCGGCGGTTGGTGGTGTAACAAACGCCCGTCCAGTAATCGCATTCGTAATCTCTTATGGTGGTACTTATAGCTTTTTGCAAAGCAAAAGCGGGCAGTGCCGGTACTTCTGCAGGCAGGTAATCGTTGCTGGTACCTTCGCCCCTTATAGCTGCAATGGGCAGTATAAGGTCGCCTATTTTATTACGCTTTTTCAATCCCCCGCATTTACCTAAAAACAGCACAGCCTTTGGTTTTATGGCAGTGAGCAGATCCATAACGGTAGCTGCACCGGGACTGCCCATACCAAAATTAATAATGGTAATATCGCTGGCGGTGGCGCATTGCATGGGCCTGTCTTTTCCAATAATTTCTACCTTGTTCCATTCAGCAAACATGGTTACATAATTAGAAAAATTGGTGAGTAAAATATACTCTCCAAAATTTTCTAATTTTTCTCCTGTGTACCGGGGTAGCCAGTTCTCTACAATCTCATCTTTTGTTTTCATCGATTTTTTTTAGTTTAGTAAAATTACAAAAAAGAAATTGGTCTGAAGATTTTAGTGGTTGGTATATTGCCGGCAAAGTATTCATAGCTTATCTTTTCTTTTGTGTCTTCTTTTCTTTGTAGCCATCAATTTTTTTCCACCAAGACACAAAGGCACTAAGAAAAAAATGCCGGTAAGACGATAAAGCGTTTCTGAACGGTTGTATTTCTTTTCGCCTTACCGCCTTACCGGCAAATAATTTTTAAGCGATGCTTTTCTTCGTGCTTTTGTTTCTTTGTGACCATCACTCTTTACCAGCAAGCCGCCAGGCAAAAAAAAATGCCGGTAAGACGGTAAGGCGTTTTTGATAGACTGTTGTTTTTCTCGCCTTGCCGTCTTACCGGCAAATGACGCCCAAAAAACCGAACTTTGCCGCATGATCAAAATAAACTATCCTGGTAAAAAACCGGCGATAAAAAAAGCTGCAGGTAAAGAGTATATTTTTTGTGTGATAAGAAAAAAATGGATGGTATTAACGCCGGAAGAATGGGTGCGTCAGAATTTATTACTGTTCTTTATTGAAGTAATGCAATATCCTGCCTCTTTAATGGCCGTAGAAAAACAATTGTTGCTGGGAGATATAAAAAAACGTTTTGATATTGTTTTGTATAAAAATGAAATTCCTTTTATGCTGATAGAATGCAAAGAAATGAATGTACCCATTACCCAAAAAACATTAGACCAGGTATTGCGCTATAATATCAACCTGCAGGCTGCTTATTTTATTATTACAAACGGAACAGATTGTTATGGGTTTAAAAAAGAAGAAGGACAGATGATTTGGGTAGATGAATTTCCGGCCTTTTTACAAAAATAATTTCTGCTGATGTTTTTGTACTTACCTGTTTAACATCCTGTAAATGATACCACAAACAATGGTGATGAAAAATGTAGTATAAATGAGCTTGTTGTATTTGGCTAACCAATTGGGCAAATAAATATCAAAATTATCTTTAGCTAAATCGGAATATTTGCGTGCTATAATGGTGAGCGGACACATTTTTTTAAAAATAAGCAATACAATTCCTTCTAACAGAATTAGCGCAATACCTATCCATACCCATTTGTCAATTTTATTTGTAAATACTGCGTAAGCCATATAAAATAATACCACGTTGAAAAATAGCCAGATGATGGTGTGGAGGATTTTGACAGCGATAAGCTTTGATTTTATGCTCATTATTCTAAAACTATTTTCTGTTTAGCAAAATCCTATTCCTGTAAAGCAATAAAGAAATTGTAATTCCACTTATTTTAATTATTTAAAAATTACGAACCTTATTTTATTTTTGCTCTTTTCCCAATGCTTCCACATCATCTAACCACTGCTTTCTCTTTTTTTCATCTGATGATTTAAGAGGTGCATAACTTGTAATCTTCACAGGTTTTATGCCGCAAAATTCTAACACGCCAATTTTAATTGCATTATGCCCGGCATTTTTATTAATTAACCAATAGTACCATTTTGGTGTATCCATTGTTACAATCAATCTGGCGGTTTTTTCTTTCAATAGTTTGTCCCAGAAAGGGCCCTTGTCGTGATACTTAAAAGCAAAACCTGGGAGTAATACCCTGTCAAAAAAACCTTTTAGTAATGCCGGGCAGGTAGCCCACCAATTGGGATAAACAAATACCAAATGGTGGGCATCTAAAATATCCTGTTGAATTTTTATTAACTCAGGTTCCAGTGCTGTAATTTTTCTATACCCAAAATTTAATATTGGATTGAAATCTACATCCGCAAGATGGATGAGTTTGCAACTTGCCCCTGAAAGTTCTGCTCCCTTTTTATAGCTTTCAGCCAAGGCAAAACAAAAACTCTCTTTATCGGGGTGCCCGTTGATGATGAGTATTTTTTTCATTTTATTTTTTTAAAATTCAGCCACATTGTATCCAATACTTTTCAAAGTAAATTTTCCATACACAAATTCACCATCGGGGTAATGCCAAACAGTTTCTCCGTATTGCATAATATTTCTTCCGTTAATTTTAGTATAGTCTTTTACAGGAGTACTAAAACGATATTGCTTCATATCGCTAATTGCATATCTGTCGTCAGAAATAAAATTGATGAGTTGTCCCTGCCCGTTAAAATAAAGTGTTGCAGTTATTGTGTTGGTGCCATTGGTAAAGCTGGCTTTGGCAGATAAAGAGTCAATCGCTGTCCATTCAATTCTTTTATCAACCAGGGTGGCAGGAGCCATTAAACACATATCGTTAAATACCGTTACGGTTTCTGCTTTGTTCATTTCAATACCCTTTACATTAACTACATTAAACAAACCCAATAATTTTACCTGCATGGTTGCAGTGGCATTTTGGTAACAATGATAGCCGGGCATGGTAGTGCCAAACATCCTGGCTTTCATAAAAAACAAGCGGGCAGGGTTATCAAAAAAATTATACTGCACAGAATTAAATTTAAAATAATCTTTCCCCTTCTCCCGCATTTCCCCATCAAAAACAATTTTTACATTTTTTACTTTGGGTTTATTTACCACTCCTGCATACTGTAAATATTTTTTTACGGGGGCTGGCAACAGGGCAATGTCTGCATCTGTTACGATATCATTGTTTACAAAAACAGTTTGTGTTATATGTTTTTTTACATCTTTTGTAAACTGCATTTCAAAATGAAACGATGCCCATAATGCCACAGCAACACATACAATAATGATATTGGCAATGGTTCCAAACCTGGCATCACCCCAGCTCATAAAAATCACCAGCTGCGAAATTGCAACGGCAAATATTGCCGCCACCGGCCACCATTCTTTTTTTAGTAAAAATCCGGCAAGGGCAATTATAAACAGGAGGCAGGCAAAGAGCCAGATACTTCCGGCGGGTTTTGAAATATCTTTGGTGAGCTGCTGCATATTTGCATAGCCATACGCTTTGGCAAAGCCCATTATATGTATAAGACCATGTATGAAAAGGATAAAGGCAAATAAATATTTTAGCATGGCTTTTTTATTTTATTATCCTGTAAATATTTTTATAAGTGAGGATAAATTTTTTAGCCGCCGCAGCTAAACCGGGGCAGGATAATTTTTTAAACTTTATATTTTTTGTAAATGTACCCTGCGGAGAAATTTGTACATATGATAAGTGTCAACCTGTAAAATGAAACTGGTCAGCCTGCCATAAAATAAATGCACAAATGTTTGAGGAGAAAACGGGGTTATATTTTTTTTGCAGCATGTAAAAACTTTTTGCATAGCTGCGAGGGGAGAGTAGGAGTGTTTAAGTTTTGTTGTTATATTATTTTTTTAAAGTTTATGCTGCGGTCACAGACCGATGAAGACTGTCGCTAGTAGGAACTTGCGCCAGTTAGTTGTTTTAACAAGCTATTTCTTCACCCTGATATACTTTTCGATATTTATTCTGTTTACTCCCGCAGTTTCTACTTTCTCAATACCACTTTGGGTAAGGGTATCATTTTTTATCTCAACAGTAAATTTAAAATCATTGCCTTCCCAATTTCTATCGCTGCAATATTCTAAATGCTCGGTATATAAACTATCGTTAAGGATATAACTTCCTCCACCCGAAGCGAAAACAGCAGCAGAATCTTTTCCTTTGTTCAAATCATGCTGCAAAAAAGCAAAATGAGTATCGTTAATAATTTTAATGAACGATATGTTTTTGGTATAATCGGTTCTTACCGTATCGTTTTTCTCTATCACCGTTGCCGTAATAAGTTTCCAGGTTCCTGCTATAGGAATGGACAATTGTTTTACCTCATCACTTTCCTTTTTTCCTGCGCACGACATTAAGGTAATGGCAAGTATTACAAATGTTATTTTTATTTTCATAGTTTTATAATTTTTTATAATGGTAGCAAACCCAAGCGGGAGCAACTTTTGTATTGCGGCAGAATCAAAGTTCCGCTTGCCTCAATTCGGTTAAGCCACATATATCCCTGGCGTGGTGGCTTCTTAGGGTATTTGAAATAATAGTTTGAGTTTGATGTTTAGTTCCGAAAGTTCATTTTGATTGAGTCTTCCTAATAGTCCTTTTGATAAATGTTTGTCCAGGGTTGCAATTTTACTTAGTCGGATAAGTGATGCTCCTTTTAATCCGTTTGTTGAGTTGGGATTAAGTAAAACATCAGATTGTTCCTGCCACTGGATCTGTGTAGTGATAAAGCAAACAGTAAGGTCAAGATTTGTTTGAGCAAGAATTACAGCAGGTCTGAGTTTGCTACCACTTAAATCCGTAAATGGAAAAGGTATTAAAACAATATCGCCTTTAGCCATTATACAATTCTTTTAAGTCAGCTTCAGAATACAAATCCTCTTCATCTTTTAAAAAGTCAAAGGTTTTACTGCTGGATGTTAGTTGTTGAATTCCCTGAATTAAACGGTGTTCTTCATACCGCTTGATAATAAAGTCGGCAAAGTCAGAAATTTCTTCTGCCTTATCTTCCGGAAGCTGGTTGATAGCTTTTACCGTCTTTTCTATAATTAATTGTCTGGTCATACCCGAAATTTTATGTTCAAATATACAAATTCTCTTTCAACTTCGGGATTGTTCAAAGGCATAGCACACAGTGATAGCATTAATGTTATTACCCACAACTTCACAATAAAGATTGCTTTGATTACCGGCATTTGCTATTACACATTTTCTATCAATACATGAAGGCGTAGGTTTTTCCTTTGCGCTCGAAATAAAATTGTCTAAATATTGCCGCCAGGCAAAGAATTAAAAGTCCGATATAAAAATAAATTGAGGTGTTCAGAAAATATAATAATAGAAAAATTAAAAACGCTGAAACGAAAATCAACCAGAGTTTTGTTGCAAGGTGAAATCCTCTCAAATCTGCATAGAGTATTGTTAAAGGGTTTATGTATTTATTGAATAGGTTTAATGCATCACCTGTATTATCTATATGATCTGTGTCTATGATATCAAAATATTCAGCAAGTGTTATATAAATTTGATCTTTATGATGCTTTAAAGAAAAACTATCTGCATGATGAAGTAAATTGTCAACTGTCTTTGAATGGATATATTTCCGATGCCCAACATCATATTGGGCCTTAATATTTCCAAATCTTTCAGAAAGTGTCAAGAAAGCCTGATTGGTAAGCATGAGATTGTTTTAAGGTTGTAGCAATAACAATGTCCACCTTTATGCATTTTCATTTTATAAATGAGTTTATAGTTCATTTAAAAAAGAGTCAAATGTTTTCAATTTAAGCTTTCCTTTTTTTGCAAGTTTTACTTCTTCTACCGATTCTTTTAATTCAACAAAATATGTTGCTTTAGCAGTGGTAATAGGTTTTGCTTTTACATATTTAAGGCCTTTTAAAACTTCCATAAGTGAGGATGCATTTTCATCTTTTATATCCAGTATCACTTTCATCGTTTAATATATTTTAATAAAGTTAAACTAAAAATCCCTCTCGTTAAGAAAGGGATTTTATAAATAATATTAACACGATTTATCCTATGGAAATATCCCCAGCTCTGCATAACTCGTAGCCACTTTGTTTATTGCATTTACATAAGCTGCGGTACGCATATCGGGTATAGCCGGGTTGTTTTTCCAGATATCCATAATTTCTCTTGTAGCAGTTATCATGGTTTCTTCCAGGCCACTGTGCACCAGGTCTACTTCTTCGGGGCCGTGCAAAATAAAGGTACGTTCTGTATCGCTTACCGTTTTTCCGGTAAGGCTTTCCATCTGGCCAAGAATATGGGTGTTCATGTTTTCTGTAAAACGTTTTTCCATACGGCCATAACGCACATGGCTCAGGTTTTTTAACCACTCAAAATAACTAACCGTTACACCACCTGCATTAAGGTACATATCCGGCACGCAAAGAATTCCTTTTTGTGTAAATACATCATCTGCTTCCGGTGTGCAGGGGCCATTGGCTGCTTCGCCAATAATTTTTGCTTTTACCCTTGGCGCATTTTCTGCATTAATTACATTTTCCAGCGCAGCGGGGATAAGGATATCGCATTCCAGCTCCAGCGCATCGGTATTTTTTAGAAGGTTGGTAGCACCCGGAAAATTTAAAATAGAACCGCTTATTTTTCTGTGCTGAAAAACTTCTTCTTCGTTTAATCCATTGGCATTGTAAATAGCACCTTCATATTCTGCCAGGCCCACTACAATTGCGCCGGCTTCTCTAAAAAATTTTGCAGAGTGATAACCCACATTACCCAGGCCCTGTACCACTACGGTTTTGCCTTTTACCCCTACGGTTAAATTTTGTTTGGCCATTATATCGGCCATATTGCATACTTCCCTTATGCCAAAAAATACACCAAGACCAGTAGCTTCTTTGCGGCCTCTTACACCACCTTGTGTAATAGGTTTGCCGGTAACGCAACCGGCAGCATCAATTTCGCCAGGCTTTAAAGAAGCGTAGGTATCTACTATCCAGGCCATTTCTCTTTCGCCGGTTCCGTAATCGGGAGCAGGTACATCTATACCGGGGCCAATAAAATTTTTCTTTACCAGCTCACTGGTGTAGCGGCGGGTAATTTTTTCCAGCTCGTACACAGAGTAGTTGCGGGGATTAATTTTTATACCACCCTTGCCGCCACCAAAGGGTACATTTACAATGGCGCATTTATACGTCATTAAAGATGCCAGTGCCATTACCTCATCCTGGTTTACTTCTTCGCTAAAACGTATACCACCTTTGCAGGGTGTTTTGTGCTGGCTATGCTGCACACGGTATGCCTCAATAACTTCAATTTTTCCGTTGTCTAATTTTACGGGAAAACGCATTTGGTACACGCTATTGCATGCTTTGATCTGCTCTAAAATTCCGGGATCAAAACTGGTAAAAGCGGCTGCTTTATCAAAGCTTCTTTCTACACTATGAAAAAAGCTATAGGGTTGTTGTGACATATGGTGTGTTTTTTATAAATAATGGGGAAATTCCCCGGCAATCAATTTGGTCAATGGTCAATCGTGAATGGTCAATCGTGAATGGTCAAAGGTTAAAGGTCAAAAGTCAAAGGTCAAAGGATAACTGAAAACTTTACTGCCAACTACGAACTGCCCTTTGCTTATTGCCAATTGCCTATCGCTTATTGCCCATTGCTTATTGCCAATTGTCTATTCTCACAACTCCTTCTCCAGTTTCCTCAACCTCCTGTCTACACTAACCATATACACAAATAATCCTATGAGTATAGTAAGGCATACTGCTACCACTACATATATTTTTCCGTTGCTGCGCATGGTATCTGCCATTTCTATATCATTTTTTTGTGCAAGGCAAATGGTAGATGCACATAAGGTCATAACCATCAGCGTTAAACGCAAAATGAAAAAGCGGATTTTTTTTATATTCATTGTATCATCTTTGTTTAAAAAAAACAAATTCTTTTATTGCGGAATTTTAAAGTAAGCTTTATAGTAACGCTTTATCCCTGAGTAATTCTATTCTTATTTTTAATGTGGCTATCCAAACGCCCAGTAAGGTCCACCCAATTACAGCAGGATAAAATATGGCTCTCATTGCGCCATCCATATCATTTCTATCCAGCGCAGGATTTCCGCTATCGCTACCCGGCGAGCCAGGGTGCAGGCTTCCCACCATCCTGGGTATTATCCATATGCTGGGAAACAACATGGCAAAAGCAAAAATATTATACACTGCACTTACCCTGGCTCTTTTATCCATATCGGTAAATGAGCCACGCAAAACAAAATAAGCACCATAAATTAAAATGGCAATTGCAGCTCCAATAAGTTTAGGTTCTTTAAGCACACTCCCCAGCGATTGGCTCTGATCTGTTATCCACGTAACCGATACCCACAAAACGCCGGTGGCATATCCCAACACCCCAAACACACTGCCCACGGCAGCAAAGTTTTTTGCAAAAAGATCGTGGCGGTAATTGGTGCTGTTAAGGTATTTAATGCTGTACACAAAACTGATGGTAAAAAGAATCATCATACCAAACCACATGCACACATGAAAATAAAGATTGCGTATGGTTTCGTTTAAAATTGGCAGCCGGGGAACATCTATTATAAAACCGGCAACAATGGTGTAAACCAGTAAAAAGAACGATAATATTTTCCACCAGCTTTTTTGCACCGTAGGGAAGAGGTTTGATGTGGGCGCAAAGTTATGGGAAACTGTTTTATAATTAAAGGGATTTTTATGGCACTAATTACTCGAATTATACGAATTACACAAATGCTCAAAAATCATAAGATTTAATTTATGGCACGCTGAGAGACAGAGCAAAGAAGAGGAAAGAAAAAAAAGAGAAAAGAAGTGCAAAGAAGAGCAAAGAGGAAAGAAGAGCTAAGAGAACAAGGAGAAAAGGAGAGCAAAGAGAAAGAAGAACCAGTAGAAACATATCTTCTTTTTTCTCTTATCCAATATTTTTTTTCTGCGCCCTCTGCACCTCTGCGTGGGGTTATGGCACGCTGAGAGGCAGAGACCGCAGAGCAAAGAAAAGAGAAAATCATCTCCTTTGCTAAACATATTTTATAAAAAAGTTTTTTTAAACAACGGCAATTTGCGGGCTTTGGATGCCTGTTCAAAAGCATAGGCTATACCCAGCAAAGCAGGCTCGCTGTAAGCGGGTCCAAAAAAGGAAAAGCCCACGGGCAGATCATACACAAAACCGCAGGGTACCGTAATGTGCGGATAGCCGCTGGCAGCGGCAGGCTGTGTAAGAAAAACATCGCCCCAGCGGTCGCCGTAAATGGTATCTATGCTGCAGGCCGGCCCCATGGTAAGTCCGCAAATAGCATCCAGGTTATTTTTCTTCATCGCATCATTAATAATTTTTTTGGTTCCTTCATGGCTTTTTGCAAGAGCGGCTTTGTAGGCAGCATCGGTAAGTCCTGCTTTAGCCTCACTGCTTTCCAGGGTTTCCTGTTTAAAATAGGGCATGGCTTTATCTTCATTTTTTTTATTAAAAGCAATTACATCAGCCAGTGTTTTTACAGGAGCATTGGCAGTAGACAAATATTTATTCAGCCCTTCTTTAAATTCAAATTTCATCAGTTCAAATTCGGCCTCACCCAAATCATTTATTTTATCCAGGTATTCTATTTCTATAATGGTTGCTCCTGCCTGTGTGAGCAGCTCCAGTGTTTTTTTAAGCAGTGCATTCATTAAATGATTATTGCCCTGCGGTTTTTTTTCAATCCCAATGCGTTTTCCTTTTAATGCATCAGCTTTTAAAAATTGGCTGTAATCTTTTTGCGTTTTACCGTTACTGTTATTGGTAATAGCATCTGCCGCATCCTGGCCAGCCAGTATGCCCAGCAATATGGCTACATCGGTTACCGTTCTTGCCATTGGCCCGGCGGTATCCTGTGTAGATGATATAGGAATAATGCCGCTGCGGCTTAGCAAACCCACCGTAGGTTTTAAACCCACAATACCATTAACGGCAGCAGGGCAGGTTACAGAACCATCCGTTTCGGTACCCACGGCCAGCATACAAAGATTGGCAGATGCAGCCACACCGGAGCCTGAGCTGGAGCCGCAGGGATTATGATCAGTGATGTAAGGATTTTTTGTTTGGCCACCACGGCTGCTCCAGCCAGAGCAGGATTTGCCAGAGCGAAAATTAGCCCACTCACTTAAATTGGTTTTGCCCAGCAGCACTGCACCGGCTTCCCGCAGTTTTTTTACAATAAAAGCATCCTGTGATGCAATGTTTCCTGCCATGGCAAGTGAGCCGGCGGTGGTTTGCATTTTATCTGCAGTATCAATATTATCTTTTATTAATACAGGCACTCCATGAAGCGGTCCACGAATTTTTCCTGCCTTTCTTTCTGCATCCATGGCTTTGGCAATACTGATGGCATCGGGATTTATTTCGATAACTGCATTTAATGCCGGGCCATTTTTATCTATGGCTTCTATACGTTTTAAATAGAGGTTGGTTACCTGTTCTGCGCTGTACTGGCCATCGGCAAATTTTTGCTGCAGTGCGGTTATGGTTAATTCGTTCAGTTCAAAATTATCATCGGTGCTGCTGTTGTTATTTACAGCAGGAGTTGTTTCTTTTTTTTTATTATCGCTGCATGCGGCAAGTACAGAACTTAATGCCGCTGCGGCAATACCTGAGTTGGTAATAAAATTTCTTCTTTTCATTTAAGCAGTTTTTAGTAATTACAAAAAATATTTAAGTAAGGATGCATTTAATATTGTTGCAAAGAGTTGTCAACCTTTTAACCTAATGCAGTTCTGCAGTATTTTATCAAAGGTTCACAACCCTCTATGTAAATAGCTGCTAATGGAAAAGGAAGATAGTAAATAATTAAAATGAAACAAGGGGTTATTTTACCCCGGTGCATTTAAAATTAGCTACGCAGTGTGGCTGCAAAAAAAACAACATACATTTCTTTTTTTTAAATAGTACCGGATATAATATCAATACGGTTCGAAATTATTTTTGCCGGTATGATACCATCTGATTTTACACGTAGCCCTGCAAACTACTTAGCAAATAAAAATGGTATTAGAAAATATAATAAAAATTTTGCAATACATAAAAAAAAGCATTCACCCCGTGAATGCTTTTTTAGATTTTATTTTAGAATTTCTTCCTTTAGAATTTAGCCCCTATACTCAGGAAAAAATTTCTTCCATCAGATGGCATAGCCCCTGGGCCGGGATAGCCACCTGCCCTGCGGGTGAAATATCTTTCGTCTGTAAGATTATTTACCCCTGCTTTTATATTCAGATTTTTATTGATTTTATAAGTGGTTGTAAGGTCTGTGATAGTATAAGCTGGTATTAAACCTGCTTGTGCATTAGGGGATGCACTCACGGTATTGTTGGCATCACTAAAAGATTTATCAACATGACTCAATTGCCCGGTTAATGTAAATCCTTTGAAGCTATACGTTAGACCTGTGCGAAGAATATTGACAGGTGCATTTTCTACTTTTTTATTTTTAAGATTTGTTTCTTCAAGCTGGTTGCTGCTGTTTTTGGTAATTACTTTCAGATTGCCATACACCGCATTGGTATAAGAGTAAGAAACAAATGCCGATACATCGTGGTTATTTTCTTTTTGGGTAAATGCTTTGATTGGGCTGAATTCTACCAAACTTTCCAGGCCATTGCTGCTGCTGTTTCCTACATTGGTACGGTAACTGTAAAAACTACCATCTGCTTTTTGTTGAGTAATCACTCCAACCCGGTTATTGTATTGCAGGTAAAAACCACTGATGTCAAAAAAGAGATAATCTTTTATTTTGCCACGATAACCAAGGTCTGCATTGTATCCTTTCGCATCTTTAATGTTGGCATCTACCACATCTGTGGTAGGAGAGTAGCTGAGGTCTGAGAAAAGCAGGGGACGATAAGCCTGTGAAATGTTACCATAGAATTCTGTATGATCACTTACATGATATTCTGCACCCACACCTGCCAGCATAAAATTCCTTGTTCTGCTTTCATTATTAATTTTATTCTCAGTACCATTGCTGTTATAGTTTAAACGGCCATTGGCTTTTACATTCAGGTGTTCTACCCGAAAGCCCGGTATAAGAATAAATTTAGGGGAGAGCCGAAAAATATTTTCAATAAAAGCGGCTGCATTGCTGGTGCCCATTTCTAACTCTTGCGGATAAGCGCCCATTGTGTTGGTATTAAATTCAGAACCCGTATCACCAACCCCGTTTTTAAAACGATCGGTTGCTCCATTAAAATAACGAAGACCACCCGATATAGTATTGTTCATCCTGCCCAGGTTATAATCGGTGATAAACCTTGCTTCTGTTCCAAAGTTGTTGTATTTATCCCTGTCAAATGTTCTGTTATTGTATTGCAGCGTGGCAGCATTGATGCTGTCTTTAACATTGATAGCTTTCAGATAGCCAATGCTGCTGCGATCACCAAATACGCCAAAGAGTTTCACATTCAATCTTGATTTTTCATTGATCTGGTAGTTGGCAGTTAATGCAGCAGTGGTCCATTTAATATCAAACCAGTTGCGGCTTCGGTGACTCTGCTTTGCATCCTCTTCTATCTGTATATAGGTTAAGCCACCGGGTTGCTGGCTGCGGATATGCGATTGCATTAACTCACCTGTTATAGAAAACTTTTTAGTTAAACGATAAGTGAAAGTTCCAAATCCTGCATTGGTAAAATATTTACTGTTCTGCCTCCAGCCATCCGCATTCCGGTGGTCAAAAAAAGTATAGTAGTGAAACTTTTTTGTTTCACCACCAATGGCATTGTAACTGTTAAACAGGCCATTGCTGCCAATGGTTTGTTGTGTTTCCAGTTCAAAGGGTTTGTTTATTTCACTTCCGTTTCTGATAATATAATTTACAAGCCCGCCAAACTGTGCGCCATACTGAAGGGCACCTTGGCCTCTTACTACTTCTATGCGCTGAACGGCCTGCAGTTGTGGGTTGTAATAAGCTTCGGGATATCCAAAAGGATCTGCTGCAATATCATATCCATTCTGGCGGATATTGAATTCCCAGCTACGGTTGGGGCTAAGCCCTCTGGCAGCAATGCCAATTTGTATGCCGCTGCCATCGCTTTCCCAAACATGTATGCCGGGCACTTTTGCCAGCACCTGGCGCATGGTATTGTTCACCACATTACCTTTTACGTTATCCAGCACTATCAATGCATTTTTTTTGCCTGCATAAATAGAGGTGCCCACAATCTCCGGCATCTGGTGAATATCGCTTTTACTTTGGCTGCCTACAATGGTTACTTCTGCCAGGTATTTGTGACGGGGGTTTAAAGTATCAGGGTTATTAAAATCGGAATGAACCTTGTCTTGTTGTGCAAAGGTTAGTAATGTGGTAAGGGTACATCCTATTAGTACGATCCATCTCTTTAGCATAGTAATTAATTATTTTCAGCAAAACTCGTCTTGTAACTGTAATGGGAGTTATACAATCGGGAAACGCTTTTACGCAAAGCGTAAAAACAATTGGTTGGTATGAAATAAAAAGACAGTATGCAATGGGTAATTGGAAGTTGTTAGTTCGCAGTTGACAGTTGGCAGTTAGCAGGCTTTTTAGATTTGAAACCTTAAATAAATTTTCAAATCTAAAAAACGTTATACCTTAAACTTTAAATGCCCCAGCCAATACGAACTTCCCCAACCTCTTGAACCTCTTGAACCTCTTAAACTTCTTGAACCTTTGAAACTTTTGAAACCTTTTCTACTCCTTCCACAAAAAAGGAAAAAGAATTACAGCCAGTACAATTACCAGTACATCCATCAAACCCACAAGGGCTGCAAGCTGCAGTATGGCACCTTCTCTGAAAATTTCTGCAAAAGCAGCTTTGCTCAGGCGCATTAATAAAAGCAGGATGGGTAAAATAACCGGGAAACCCAGTATGGCTATTAATGCTGCGTTTTGCTGGGCCTTGGCTGCTATGGCGCTCATTAAAGTAAACATCAGGCTTATGCTGGTACCACCAAGAATAACAATGCCGGTAAAACGCAAACTATCCGCAACCGGGTTATCTAAAAAAGTAAAAAAAAGTATTAAGCTTACCATGCTCATTAATGCCATGAGGATGATATTAAAAATAAGTTTGGCAATAATAAATTCTACAGGCGATGTTATAGAATAAAAATACAGCATGCGTCCCCGGCTTTCCTGCAAAAAACTTTTGGCCACCGTATTTACACAAACAAATAACTGAATTACCCAAAATAAACTGTTCCAAACATTGGCTTCGGGACTCTCGGGCATGGAAAGGTAAAGTACAAATATGGTGGAGGCAATGTATAAAATAATGCTGTAAAAAGTATGCTGCTGGCGGAGCTCCAGCAGGATATCTTTTTTAAGCAATACTGTTATACGTTTTATCATGCCCGTAATTTAAAAATGAAATTTAAAAACTTAGAAGCTGTTTGAATTATTTGTCTGAAATTTACTATAGGTCTAAAATGTTGCCACTATGTATGCCGATGAAAGCCTCCCTGGCTGCACCGGCAGACAGGGATTGTGACCCCTACGCAAGCATAGGGGCAGGCACATGATGCTATGAAAACCTTTCGCTGGTATTCAAAATAAATAACTCAAACAGCTTCTTAAAAAAGTACTTATTATTTTATGCCATTTTAAACGGTAATGAAATGCTGCTTAACAGCAAGGTTGCTTATACAGCAATACTTGTGAATATAAAAATTGGTAGCTTTGCAGCCTGCAGGAGATTGGGAAAAAGAAAAATAATTACATTACCTAATTTTATATTTTTCAAATAAAGTAGCCGATAGATGAAAATCACATACACATTTTTCACATCAGGAATAAGCAAAATGAGGACGTATAAATTTGTTTTTTCATTACTTGTGGTTATTGCAATAACCACAGCTTCTGCCAATAGCCTGCTTGTATCGGGCATTTACAAAAAAGAGAAAGAACCTGAAACTGTTTCTTATTCCCTTGTACGGAAATCTTTAAAAATATACTTAATTTCTGGAAAAGTAACACAAACTTTTCCGTACTGCGGTGGTGCCAGGCCAACAAAAGAAATACTTGAACGACTGGCAACCCCTGCTGTTTTTGCAAATAAAAAATTTTATATACGGAGAGGTAAAATAAACAGCACAACTGCTAAAATAATAAAAAGCTTTATTACAGACAGCAGTGGAGGTTTTTCAATTCAGCTTCAACCGGGAACGTATTCTATTATTTTAGAAGAACAACTATATAAAATTAAAGAAGAACATTACAAAAAACCAAACCAGCGGGTTGATATAAAATGTTTAACTAAATGGTGGGCAAAACCATATTATTTACTAAAAGTAGAAAATAATAATATTGCTGATTTAAAATTTAATTTCCAGCGTCGCTGTTTTATAGATAGCGATATACCCTGCATTTATTATACCGGACAGCTTAGGCACTGATGCGGATGCGGACAGCGAAATTAATTTCCTCAAAAAGTGGTTATATAAGTTTCCAAATCAATATTTTCATGTATACCTAACCGCTTGCGCAAACGGGTACGTGTTTTTTTAACACTGTCTGCAGAAATGCCGAGAATAGCAGCCGCTTCTTTATTGGTAAGTTTAAGTTTTATAAAAAGGAATAACCTTTCTTCTGCTTCAGTAAGTTTAGGATGTGCATTACGTAAACGGAGCAAATAACCAGGAAAAGCTTTTTCAAAATATATTTTAAAGGCAGACCAGTCCGCAGGTGTCAATATGCGCTGGTTATAAATGTTTTTTTCAAACCCGTTGGTTTCATCAGGTTCTTCATGCTTTTCATGTTCAACAACATTCTCTTCTTCAATAAAAACTGCTTCTTCAGGTTTTTCTTCTTCTAGCCTTTTTTCTTCAGCCAATGAATTCGCAGCAGCAATTGAACTAAATGCTGCTGTTGATACCTTTTCTTCCAACGCTGCAAGCAAGCTGTTCTTTTCTATTAAAATACGTGTGATGGCATCAAGGTTTTTTTTGCTTTGTAATTTTTCATTTTTTACCCTCTTATTATACAGTACCCATAATACTAGTTTAAGTAGAAAAAAGAAAACAAAAACACCTATAATCCAATTACGCATTACTACCTTTTGCCTTGCAGTTAATAAATCCACCTGCTGTTGCTTCAAAACAAGTTCTTTTTTTTGCGCCATATAGCCTGCATTCAGATTGACCATCTTTATCTGCAATTCAGCACCTTTTAAACTGTCATTTATTAAATAATAATCCTGCAGGTACGTGAAAGCAGCATAATAATCTCCTTTTTTACTGAAAAGGTTACTCATGTTTGCATAGTTAAATGATAGCAGCTCATGCCAACCATGCTGTTTATTGATAACAATATATTCCTCTAAAATTTTTAATGCCCTATCATATTCACCCATTTTAATCAATAAAGCTGCAAGATTATTTTTAGCACCTGATTGTTTGAAAATATTTTTACCAGCCATTATGATAGCCATTGAGCTGTCGAGGTATTTTTTGGCACCGGGATGATCTCCCATTTCACTCAACAGGTTACTATAGTTACTGTAATAGGCATATAACTTGTTACTATCAGCATATTTCCTGATCAATGGAATAGCCAGTTTAAAATAATGTTTGGCAGAATCATATTTTTGAAGCCTTTGATAAACCAGCCCAACTTCTTTCAGGTTTGCAGCAATACAAGAGCTGTCTTTTGTTTTTCTACAATCTTCCAGCGTGAGCCTATAATTTTTAAGGGCTGATTCTATATCATTTAATTCAAAATCAAGAATTCCTCTTCTGCCATGCACGGCTGCCTTCCAGCTTAAATTACCCGATTGCTGCGCAAGGCTGTATGCACTGAACAGTTGGAGTGACGCTTCCTTATAATCATTCTTTTCTAAATATTCCGACCAGAGATACAAATGCCCATAAAACTGTTGCGGGAGGTTTTTTGTTTCAATCGCTTTGCTCAAATAGGCCTGCTGTATGGCCATTTTTTCTTTTGCTGAAAAGGTATCTGTTTTTTTTACCGGGTTAGCTTCTGATTGTTCCTTATCGAAATTGGTTTGTGCATTGGCCCGATAAGCGAAAAGAATAATAATGCTGATAAGGGTAGTAATTTTTAATAAGTTGCTGCATTTCTTTTTTGAAAGCGAATAAGAACACGGAGATAAAAAGTGGATTGACATAAGGTTTGCAAATTAACTCATACGATGTAAAATATATACAGTTTCAGGTAAAATTAGTCTCGTATTTGTCCATCTAAGTAATATTGAATAGTTGTCCCCTTTTTGTCACCCCTAAAATAGGCCAATTAATGATAAGTGGTTTTTAACCATTTGTTTTTAATACGTATTATTGCAGCCCAATCTCCGCTACAAATAAATTTTACACTTCATTAATACCAATTCTAATTATTACGATTATGAAACTTTCAACAAAAATTATTGCAGTTTTTTCATTTTTACTACTGTTAATTTCAGCAAACACCATTGCTCAAACCGTTAAATGGCAGGAAAAGAGTAACAATAAAAATGCAACCTTTTACCAGGTACTGCAAGATTTTAATCAACACTGGCAGGGTAAAAGGATAGGGAAAGGCCAGGGTTACAAAAATTTTAAACGCTGGCAAGAGTTCATGGCTCCAAGGGTTTACCCTTCAGGTAGCCTTGCATTGCCATCTACTTATCAAAACTTTATGCTATGGCAGCAGGGCAGGGCACTACAAAGGCCTGGGCCAGGGCAAACAAATACAATTTTAAGTACCGGCAACTGGATAGAGCTGGGACAATTTTCAAAACCAACTGGCTACGATGCCGGTGTAGGCAGGGTGGATTTTATAAAATTCAACCCCACCAACAATAATATTGCTTATGTAAGCACACCTGATGGCGGTCTTTGGAAAACGACCAATGTGAGTGCTGCACTACCAAGCTGGACTACCAATGCAGATTTTTTACCGGTAATAGGCACTTCAGAGTTAGCCATTGCACCAGATGGCAACACCATGTATGTGGCAACAGGTAGCTGGGAAGGGGATAAAAGAAGCGGCGGCATCTTAAAATCAACCGATGGTGGCACCACCTGGAACACCACCAGTGTAACTTTTGCTGCCACTGATAATTATTTTATCAGGCGATTACAAATGGATCCTACAAATCCATTAATCATGATGGCCGCCACAGATGGTGGTATTTTCAGAACAACAGATGGCTGGGCTACAAATTCATTAACAACTCTAGATGGCAACTACAACATACAGGATATAAAATTTAAGCCGACCGATCATAATACAGTATATGCCTCGGGAAAAACAGGCTTAAATACCAGCGTTTTTTATAAATCAACTGATAATGGTGTTACATGGGCAACCATTACTTCCGGGCTTCCATTATCTTCAGATGTTTCAAGGATTATTTTGGCCGTTACTCCTGCCGATCCAAATTATGTGTATGCGTTGGCGGGCAATGCTGATGGTGGGTACAAGGGTTTGTACCGCTCTACCAACAGTGGTAACTCTTTTACCGCTCAATCCACTAGCCCTAATATTTTAGGTGGAGATGTTCCTGCAGCTGGCACAAGTGGACAGGCGGGACATGACCTGGCAATTGCCGTATCTCCAACTGATGTTGACATGGTTACTATTGGCGGCATCAGCCAATGGCGCTCTACCAACGGTGGTGTTAATTGGAATATACTTACCTATTGGTTTGGCGCAGATCCCCTAAATCCGGGCGGTAATCCTGTGGCTCCTTACCTTCATGCAGATGTTCAATCTATTCAATATATGCCCGGTAGCAGCACCACTTTGTTTACCAGTTCCGATGGTGGCATTTACCGGTCAACAGACAATGGTGTATCATGGACAGATATCAGCAATAATTTAAGGATATCGCAGCAAACGGATGTTGCCAATTCAGGTACAACCGCAGGTCTTATAGTAAACGGCTTACAGGATATTGGTACTGTAAAAACAAACAGCGGTGTGTCTACTTATATAGGCGGCGGTGATGGTGAGAGCTCTTTTATTGACCGTACAAATGATCTGAATATTGTTACCTCCGACCCTAACGGGAACCATCGTTTGTCAACAGATGGCGGAACAATCTTTAATGACTTAAACGGAAATGGCCTTCCGGCAGGTACTGAATTTTTCAGCCCTATTCTGCAAGACCCTATTACCTCAACCACCTGTTATGCTGCCGGAAGACCTGATTTATATAAAAGCACTAATTTTCTGGCAGCACCTTCGCACACCTGGACATCAATAGGCACACCGTCAGGCACAGGAAGCATTTTTCGATTTGCAATTTACCCGGCCAATACACAAATTATTTATACATTAAAAGCTGATGCCGTTTCAAAAACGATAAATGGCGGTACAAGCTGGACGAATGTAACAGGTTCCTTGCCTGTAGGTAGTGCTTCAATAAGAAATATCACTATTTCAAATACAGACCCTAATAAAGTATGGGTTGTTTTTTCAGGCTACAGTGCAGGGGATAAAGTTTATAAAACAATTAATGGAGGAGCAAGCTGGACAGATGTAAGTTCAACAAGTCTTCCCAATATTCCCATCAATACCATTGTTTACAGAAATAACAGCGCAACGGATGAGGTGTATATTGGTGCTGATATAGGTGTTTACGTAATTGATAATACAATGAGCACCTGGGCACTCTTTTTTACAGGGCTGGCCCGCAGTATCGTAACCGATTTAGAAATATTTTACCCAACCGGTAAAATAAGGGCTGCCACCTATGGCAGGGGCAGCTGGGAAAGTGATTTAAACAGTATTGTATTGCCTATTGATTTGGTTAAGTTTGATGTAACACTTAAAGGCAAAAACGATGCATTGCTGCAATGGCAAACAGCTACTGAAAGTAATACTAAAGGTTATGAAATAGAAATGGCACAAAATATTTTGTCTTCTTATAAATACATAAGTTTTGTACAGGGCAAAGGCAACAGTTCTACATTAACTAACTACCAAACTGTGGTACCTAATCTTGCTCCGGACACTTATTATTTCCGCTTAAAAATGATTGACCTGGATGGTAAATTTAAATATTCGTCAACACAAATTTTAAAAGTTAGTGCCGATGATATTGTTCGCATTTATCCTAACCCCAGCAAAGACGGTTTTGTATTTATTGAATTAGCAACACCTGCCAATAAAAAAATAAATATAAAAGTAATGAATGCATCAGGGCAGGTAGTTAACAACAAGGATTTCGCTAATTATGTAAATCCATTAAAAATAAAATTACCTGCAATTTCAGGTGAATATTATATTCAAATAACTACAGTCGATGGTGATATTATGATAAGAAAATTGATTGTTGTAAAATAAATGAGTTGACACCGTAGTAGTCTTAGCTGATACAGTTAAAATGCAAGATTCTTGTAATTGGCAGCATTAAGGGCGAACGTATAACAACTGTTTTTCCAAAATGGGGGCTGACAGAAGTCGTGTTTCAACTTTTTATTTTTCCGCAGGATGCTGTGTACAATTTAACTTCATATTCAGGCAAGTCGTGGCTGTAACGGCTAACGCTAACTTTGGCATTACAAGACCTCATAAAGAATGCAGGCCAATTTTGAAGCATTTGAGAAAAAGTATGGAGGACAACTATTTATTATCTTCTCATCTAAAGTGAAGAATAAAAAAAAAATACAAAATAAGAATGTAATAATTGAAATTAGAGAAGAAATAAAAAGATTGGCTTCGCTGTAGACTTTTTCATCTTTTTTTTACTCCTTCCACAAAAAAGGAAAAAGAATTACAGCCAGTACAATTACCAGTACATCCATCAACCCCACAAGGGCTGCAAGCTGCAGTATGGCGCCTTCTCTAAAAATTTCTGCAAAAGCTGCTTTGCTCAGGCGCATTAATAAAAGCAGTATGGGTAAAATAACGGGGAAACCCAGTATGGCTATTAATGCTGCATTTTGCTGGGCCTTGGCCGCAATGGCGCTCATTAAAGTAAACACCAGGCTTATGCTGGTACCACCAAGAATAACGATGCCGGTAAAACGTAAACTGTCTGCCACCGGGTTATCTAAAAAAGTAAAAAAAAGTATTAAGCTTACCATGCTCATTAATGCCATGAGGATAATATTAAAAATAAGTTTGGCAATAATAAATTCTACAGGCGATGTGATAGAATAAAAATACAGCATGCGTCCACGGCTTTCCTGCAAAAAACTTTTGGCCACCGTATTTACACAAACAAATAACTGAATTACCCAAAACAAACTGTTCCATACATTGGCTTCGGGACTCTCCGGCATAGATAGATACAATACAAAAATGGTAGAGGCAATGTATAAAATAATGCCATAAAAAGTATGCTGCTGCCGCAGCTCCAGCAGGATATCTTTTTTAAGCAATACTGTTATACGTTTTATCATGCAGGTAATTTAAAATGAAATTTTAAAACTTAATCTTTCTCCTGTGCACACAACCTGCACCTTGGTTCATATATATCTTTTTCGCCGAGTAACACCTGCGGGCCTTCGGCAATTTTGCGGTAACTGATGTTTGCAATATTGCCGCATTTTACACAAATGGCGTGCAGCTTGGTAATATAATCTGCCCTGGCCAGCAAGCCCGGCATTTGTCCAAAAGGGTTGCCTTTATAATCCATATCAAGCCCGGCCACTATTACCCTTATGCCTTTCATAGCCAGGTGCTCACATACGTTTCCTATTTCTGCATCAAAAAATTGTGCCTCGTCAATGCCCACCACATCTACGTCCTGCGCCAGCAGCAAAATGGTCTGGCTGCTTTCTACCGGCGTACTTTGTATAATATTGGTATCATGGCTTACAATGTTTGTTTCATCATACCGGGTATCTATAGCAGGCTTAAATATTTCTACCTTAAGGTTTGCAATTTTTACTCTCTTTAACCTCCGTATCAGCTCTTCTGTTTTGCCGCTGAACATGCTGCCGCAAATAACTTCTATCCATCCACGCCGCTCACCTTTTAAATTAGGTTCAATAAACATTTAAATAATTTTTTTAAAATACTGTTAGTAACTTTAACCTGTTCATGCAAAGATTAACGATTCTGCCCACAGGGCAAAACAAATTATTGCTGCCATTAATTTACATTGCTAAATAAAATATATGGATCGGGTGGTAACCCTCTGTAATAAACTTCAGGAGCAACTGGCACAACATGCATCAGTAGATCAGTTGCTGGTTACGGTAGAAATGCTGCAATCGGAATTGCAGCATAGTAAACTGATGCAGCCCAAAAAAGAAGGCCACAGTTCGGTGTCTGTAAATGTAGCACCGGTGGCCCAACAGCCAGCTTTTGCAGCAGATAATTTTAATGTGGCGGCAAGCGAAAAAACAGTTGAGGTACTTAAGGTAGATGAAGCAGAAATGGAGGCGGAGCTGGAAGAAATAAGACGCAATGCCCAGGCAAAAAATAATATGGGTGTGCAAAATAAACCCTCTTTGCTTTTTGACCCTGTAGAAGATATTCCTACACTTACCCACCAGCAGCCTGCTGCGGCTGCATCGCCAAAAGCTGAGCCAGCGCCTGCTGCAGCCCGGCCTGCAGAAGTTCATGAAATAATTGCAAAAGACCAATCGGCATCTTCTCTTAACGAAAAATTAAAACAGGCAAAAATAGAACTCGGCGATTCGCTGGTAGAGGCCCCCATTAAAGACCTTAAAAAAGCCATTGGTATAAACGATCGCTTTTTATTCATCAACGATTTATTCAGGGGAGATGAAGTAATGTATGAGCGGAGCATTAAAACCATAAATAGTTTTTCTATTTATCCCGAAGCAGAATACTGGATAAAAAGAGAACTTAAATTAAAGCTTGCCTGGGATGATAAAAACCATGTGGTAAAACAATTTGATCAGCTCATCAGGAGGCGTTTTATCTGAATATACTGCATTATTTGTGCCGTGGCTCCTTTGTGGCTTTGCACGTATTCTTTTGCGGCAGCGCTGCTTTTATTTAATTTTTCTGTATTGTTAAAAAGCTGGTGCAGCAGGGCTTCCAGCTCCAGTGCAGTTTCTATACTAAAGGCTCCTCCATTATCTACCAGGTCTCTTGCTTCGGCAAATTTTTCGTACACCGGCCCAAAAATTACCGGCTTGCCATACACTGCTGCTTCTAAAATATTATGAATACCGCTCTGGTTAAAACCACCACCCACATAAGTTATGCTGGCATATTTATACAGGCGGGATAATAAACCCACATTATCTATAATAAGCACATTAAAATCTGCATGAACAGTTATGGTTTTATTGATAACGGATGAATACAATACGGCTTGTGAAAATTCCTGCTGAAGCTCTTCAATTCTTTCTTTATCTACTTCATGCGGTGCAATAATAAATCTTGTTTTGGGATAAGCTCTGGCGTAATGTATAAGCAGGGCTTCATCATCTTCCCAGGTGCTGCCAGCTACTAATACAGGATGGCCCTGGCAAAACTGTTCAACAGCATCATTCAGTTTTTCCCATTGTTGTGCAATAGCGGTTACCCTGTCAAAACGGGTATCGCCGGTAACAGTAACAGGTTTATCAATACCAATATTTTTTAATAATGCTTTTGAGTGTGCTGTCTGCACAAAAAAATGATTAAAACATTTCAGTATGTTTTTCCATAAGCCACCGTACCATTTAAAAAATGGCTGGCTGCTGCGGAATATGCCGGATATAAGCAATACAGGTATTTTTCTTTTTTTCAATTCTGAAAGATAGTAGTACCAGTATTCGTATTTTACCCAAAGCACCAGCGATGGATTGATGGCATTAATAAAATCCTTTGCATTAGCCCGGCTATCCATGGGCAGGTACATTACCACATCTGCACCGGCGTAATTTTTTCTTATTTCGTAGCCGCTCGGCGAAAAAAAGGTGAGCACAATTTTATACCCGGGGTAATCTTTTCTTACCGCTTCCAGCAAAGGGCGGCCCTGTTCAAACTCACCCAGGCTGGCGCAATGCATCCAGATGGTATTTGAAGAAAGGGTTACCGTTTCTTCACCAATCACTTTTAACCTTTGTCTTTTGACTGATAACTCCTGGCTCCCGACTCCCGACTCCTGACTAATAACTCCCAACTCTTGACCTTTGACCTTTGACCTTTGACCACTGACTTCCTTCCTCCACCCCCTCCTTCCCTCCACCCATAATTTTGCCTTAGGGTTCCATAATGCAGCTAAACGAAGTGCAAAAGAATACACTAAAAGAAAAATGTTATAAAGAAAAATACTCAAGCCGTAAATTTTTTATCAAAATTAGCGGTATTGCCTGCAACATCCCAATTCCCAATCCGATATCCAAAATCATTATTCAAATCTTATCTTTGCGCCGCTATAAATAAAAATATATATGAGGCCACTTCAAATGGTAGATACAAAAACACAGTATCATAAAATAAAAAAAGAGGTAGATGAGGCGGTTATTGCGGTGCTGGAAAGTTCGCAGTTTATTGGGGGTAAAGTGGTAAACGATTTTGCGGCCAATCTTGCCACATATCATAACAGCAAACATGTAATACCCTGTGCCAATGGTACCGATGCCCTGCAGATAGCCATGATGGCCCTGGGCCTGCAACCCGGCGATGAAGTAGTTACTCCATCTTTTACCTATATAGCTACAGTAGAAGTAGCAGCATTGCTGCATATTAAACCCATTTTTATTGAGGTAGATGCCAGAACATTTTGTATGGATGTGGCAGCAATAGAAAAAGCCATTACCCCAAAAACAAAAGCCATTGTGCCCGTACATCTTTACGGGCATGCAGCCGATATGGAACCCATAATGCAGATAGCAGCCAGGCATAATTTATTTGTAATAGAAGACAATGCCCAGGGTATAGGAAACGTTTATGCGTTTGCAGATGGCACTAAAAAGAAAACAGGCAGTATAGGGCATATTGGCTGCACTTCTTTTTATCCCTCAAAAAACCTGGGCGCTTATGGCGATGGTGGAGCAATGTTTACCGATGACGATGCACTGGCAGAAAAATTAAGAATGATTGCATCGCATGGGCAGAGCAAAAGGTATTATCATGATGTGGTGGGTTGCAACTCCAGGCTGGATGCGCTGCAGGCCGCTATACTGGATATTAAATTAAAACACCTGGATGAATATATTGATGCACGGATAAAAGCGGCTGATTTTTATGATGCTGCATTTGCAGGCAACAAAAAAATAAATGTACCCTACCGTGCTGCAAACAACAAACATGTTTTTCATCAGTACACGCTTACATTAAACGGCGTAAACAGGGATGAGCTGCACCAGTTTTTGGCAGATAATGGCGTGCCCTCCATGATTTATTATCCTGTGCCTGCACACAGGCAAAAAATGTTTGATGCTTTTGGCGGAAGCGAATATATATTGCCTGTTACAGACTGGCTTACAGAAAGGGTAATATCATTGCCCATTCATACCGAGCTGGATGAAGAGCAGCAACAGTTTATTGTAAATAAAGTACTGGAATTTGTACAATAACAGCGTCTTTAAAACATACTAAAACTAACATTCATGAAAATAGCGGTTGTAGGTACAGGATATGTAGGATTGGTTACAGGCACCTGTTTTGCAGAAACGGGCAACGATGTAACCTGTGTAGATATTGACCAGGCAAAAATTGATAAATTAAATGGAGGACAGGTTACCATTTATGAGCCTGGGCTGGAAAAATTATTTTTAAGAAACCAAAAAGAGGGCAGGCTGCATTTTACAAATTCCCTGGTGGATGCAGTTAAAAATGCTGCTGTAATATTTTTGGCATTGCCCACACCACCCGGCGAAGACGGCAGTGCCGATTTAAAATATATACTGGGTGTTGCATCCGACCTGGGGAAACTTATAGAGCCGGCAGATTACAAAGTAATTATTGATAAAAGTACCGTGCCGGTAGGTACGGCAGAAAAGGTAAGAGCAGTTATATTAAAATCTGCTGCAGAGGCCATTCCCGAAGGGATAGACTTAGCCGGGGCCTTTGATGTGGTGAGTAATCCCGAGTTCTTACGGGAAGGGGTAGCCGTAGAAGATTTTATGAAACCAGACCGTGTAGTTATTGGTACCAATTCTGAAAAAGCTATAAAAATCCTCAACGATTTATATGCACCATTTGTGCGCCAGGGCAACCCGCTTATTTTTATGGATGAAAGATCTGCAGAGCTAACCAAGTATGCTGCCAATTCTTTTCTTGCAGTAAAAATAAGTTTCATGAACGAGATTGCACAGCTCTGCGAAAAGCTGGGAGCCGATGTAGATATGGTGCGCAAAGGAATTGGCAGCGATGAACGCATAGGCAGAAGATTTTTATTTCCGGGTATAGGTTATGGCGGCAGTTGTTTTCCTAAAGATGTGCAGGCGCTGGCCCGCTCCTCATCCGAAGTAAATTATAATTTTAAAATTCTGGATGCAATAATGGAGGTAAATGAAAAACAGAAACTGCACCTGCTGCCAAAAATAAACAGCTATTTTAATAATGATCTTAAAGGAAAACATTTTGCCTTATGGGGGCTGGCTTTTAAACCCAATACAGATGATATAAGAGAAGCACCTGCATTGTATATTATTGATGCTTTGCTGCAGGCAGGGGCCACTGTTACTGCATACGATCCGGAAGCGATGAATAATGTAAAACAATTGCTGGGCGACACCATTACTTTTTCTGCAGGGCAGTACGAAACATTAAACAATGCAGATGCATTAATTATTGCTACTGAGTGGAACGAATTTCGCACACCCGATTTTGAAAAAATTATAACAGGCCTTAAAAATAAAATTGTTTTTGATGGCCGTAATTTATTTGATCTTAAACAAATGAAGCAACTGGGATTTCATTACGAGAGTGTGGGGAGGAAAAAAGTAAACCCCCTAACCCCCTAAAGGGGGAACTTCGAACACTCTAATAATTACTTAGCTCACTAACTATATTAACGTGGATACAAATAAAACAAATAGTGCTTCAAATTTAAGTTCCCCTTTAGGGGGCAGGGGTTCCAAAGTTTTAGTTACCGGTGCCGCTGGTTTCCTGGGCTCGCA